>NZ_JBAKHL010000061.1:0-37519 GCF_036902715.1 Micromonospora sp. CPCC 205546 | reverse complement strand
GTCGTTCAGTGTCGCGGTCATCACGGCACCCTCCTCACCAGGCACAACGCCCGATGGGTCAGGCCGGAAACACCGTTAGATCCACACTCCCCCGCTTCGGCAACCCCGTGCACGTGTTCAACAACTACTACGACAGCAACGGCGGCTACGGCGTGGCGTCCACCGAGAACGCCGGGGTGCTGGTCGAGGGCAACTACTTCGACAACGTCGACGACCCGTACCACCTCGGTGAGGGCGACTCCGGCCCGGGCACGCTGGTGGCCCGCAACAACCACTTCGTCAACTCCGGCAGCGGCCAGGCCGGCGGCAGCGTGCGGAGCATCCCGTACTCGTACAGCCTGGACGCCGCGAGCAGCGTGAAGTCGATCGTGACCGCCGGCGCGGGCGCGGGCCGGATCCAGGTGTGACCGGCTGAACGCACCGGCCGGGGCCCGCGCGGGCGGGCCCCGGCCGGTCGCGGGTCAGTGTGCGGCGCAGCCGGTCGTCGGCGCGGGCGCCGCGGCCGGCGCGCCGATCGTGGGCAGTCCGAGCAGGACCCCCGGCGTACGCGGGGCGCGCCCCGCCTCGGCCGCGTCGCCGGCCCGGGTGCGCCGGTGCGAGAGCAACTCCCCGTCGGCGTTGAGGTGGTGCGGGGCGGCGTAGGTGATGGTGGTGTGCACGACGTCGCCGGGGCGGATCCGCCCGGCGGGTGAGGCCGCGTCGCCGTGCCGACCGTCGGCGCCGGTGGCGAAGTGCACCAGGCGCCCGTCGCGGGCGCGGCCGGACATCCGGCCCGTGCGCTCGTCCTTGCGCCCCTCGCCGACGGCGACCAGCACCTCGACGGTCTCCCCCACCAACTTCTTGTTCTCCGCCCAGGTGATCTCCTCCACGCAGGCGATCAGCCGCTCGTAGCGCTCCTGCACGACCTGCTTGGGCAGTTGACCGTCCATCGTGGCGGCCGGCGTCCCCGGGCGCTTCGAGTACTGGAAGGTGAACGCGGAGGAGAACCGGGCCTCGCGGACCACGTCGAGGGTGCGCTCGAAGTCGGCCTCGGTCTCGCCGGGGAAGCCGACGATGATGTCGGTGGTGATCGCCGCGTCCGGCATCGCCGCCCGGACCTTTTCGATGATGCCCAGGTAGCGCTCGGCCCGGTAGGAGCGGCGCATGGCCCGCAGCACGTCGTCGGAGCCGGACTGCAGCGGCATGTGCAGGGAGTGGCAGACGTTGGGCGTCTCCGCCATCGCGGCGATCACGTCGTCGGTGAAGTCCTTCGGGTGGGGGCTGGTGAACCGCACCCGCTCCAGCCCCTCGACGTCGCCGCAGGCGCGCAGCAGCTTGCCGAAGGCGAGCCGGTCACCGAACTCGACGCCGTAGGAGTTGACGTTCTGCCCGAGCAGGGTCACCTCCAGCACGCCCTCGTCGACGAGCGCGCGGACCTCGGAGAGGATGTCGCCGGGGCGGCGGTCCTTCTCCTTGCCCCGCAGGGAGGGCACGATGCAGAACGTGCAGGTGTTGTTGCAGCCGACGGAGATCGACACCCAGCCGGCGTACGTGGACTCGCGCCGGGTGGGCAACGTCGAGGGGAAGACGTCGAGGGACTCGAGGATCTCCACCTCGGCCGCCGAGTTGTGCCGGGCCCGCTCCAGCAGCACCGGCAACGACCCGATGTTGTGCGTGCCGAACACCACGTCGACCCAGGGCGCCTTGCGGACGATCTCGCCCCGGTCCTTCTGGGCGAGGCAGCCGCCCACGGCGATCTGCATCTGCGGGTGTCTGGCCTTCACGGGGCGCAGGTGACCGAGGTTGCCGTAGAGCCGGTTGTCGGCGTTCTCCCGGACGGCGCAGGTGTTGAACACCACCACGTCCGGGTTGTCGTCGGCCTCGGCGGCGCGCACGTAGCCCGCCCCCTCCAGCAGCCCGGAGATGCGCTCGGAGTCGTGCACGTTCATCTGGCAGCCGTAGGTGCGCACCTGATAGGTGCGCGGGCTGCTCGCCGCTGCGGTAGTCATGACCCGGACAGCGTATCCGGGACCACCGACCGGACTTAACGAGGAGGAGCCGTGTGCCGGAGCATCAAGACCCTGCGTGAGCCGTACGTCGCCGAGGTGACCCCCGCCGACGTCGACGCCGCGGCGTTGCAGTACGTCCGCAAGATCTCGGGTTTCCGCAAGCCCCCCGCCCACAACGCCGCGCCCTTCGACGCGGCGGTCGCCGCCGTCGCCGCGGCCACCGCGACCCTGCTCGGCGAGCTGGAGGTGCGCGGCGGCCGCTCGGCCGGCCCGGCGAGCTGACCCGCCGGGCCGGGTGGGGCCTCACCCCCGCCGGCCCGGCTCACCGGCTGCCTCCGCCGCGCCGGCGCGGGAGCCGACAGGGGTGGTCGGGTCAGGCCGCGGCGAGCGCCGGGAGCACCGAGTCCGGCGCCCAGCGCGAGCGGTGGCACTGCGACCAGCCGCGACAGCGGGGATCGGCATCGGTGCACAGCCGCTGGTCGGTGAGCACTTCGCCGTCGTCGGTCTCCCGGACGTGGAAGTGCACCGGCCGGATCGTGCCGTCGGGCGCGACGAGCAGGTGCCGCCCCGCGTCGAGTGTGTCGTCGCGCAGCAGGCAGTTGCGCTCCAGCAGCCGCGCCAGCGCGGCGACGCTGCCGTGTTCGGAGAGCCCTTCGGGCACCCCGTAGCAGTCCACGATCGTGGCGAACTCCCCCGGCGCCTGCCAGACGTCGCAGATCACCGCGTACGTCGGCAGTCGGGCGGGGTCCGCCGCCGCCAGGGGCATCACCACCCGGCCGAGCGCCTCGGCCAGTGCCGGGTAGACCTCCACCGGCCGCACCTGCTCGATTCTCCAGTTCCACAGCTCGGTCATGCCGCCTCCTCGCTGTGCTCGTCCCACCGGCCTCCGGATCGGGCCTTACTGACGATGGTGGGGTGCATATGACCTCAGCCGGGGGCAAGTTACCGGTCTGTGACCATTCCGGGCAAAATTTCCTCGAGCGCCGTTGCTCGGAGTAGCGGAAAGGTGACAGTTTATCGGGTACGGTAGGCGCTCCCGGCGCCCCACGCCGGTCGGGGATGCCCTTCCGACCCGTGCGGCGCTCGGCCCCGGCGGGCCGCCGCCTGACGACGACGCGGGGTCGGGAACCGCAGATCCCGCGCCGCCCCGACGCGGTGCCCTCAGCGTACGAGCACGCGGTGCTCCCCGGGTGGCAGCAGCTCGCCGACCACGGTGGCGCCGGGCAGCTCGCCGGCGACCAGCAGGCCACCCGAGGTCTGCGCGTCGGCCAGCAGCAGCCGCTCCTCCTCGGCCAGCCGGCCGAAGTCGGTCCACGGCGTCACCCACTCCAGGTTGCGCCGGCTGCCGCCGCTGACGTGCCCGTCGCGTACCGCCTCCCGGGCGCCGCCCAGGTAGGGCACCCGGGCCGCGTCGATCGCCACCGTCAGCCGGCTCGCCCGGGCCAGCTTGGACGCGTGCCCGAGCAGGCCGAAGCCGGTCACGTCGGTGCCGCAGCGGACACCCGCCGCCACCGCGGCCCGCGCCGCGTCCCGGTTGAGGGTGGTCATCGCGGCGACCGCCTCGGGAAAGCTCTCGCCCGTGGCCTTGTGCCGGGTGTTGAGCACCCCCACGCCGAGCGGCTTGGTCAGCGACAGCGGCAGGCCGGCCCGGCCCGCGTCCAGGGTGATCAGCTCCTCGGGCCGGACCACACCCGTGACGGCCAGGCCGTACTTGGGGCCCTCGTCGTCGACGCTGTGGCCCCCGGCGAGGTGGCAGCCGGCGTCGCGGGCCACGTCCTGCCCGCCGCGCAGCACCTCCCGGGCCAGCTCCAGCGGCAGCACGTCGCGCGGCCAGCAGAGCAGGTTGAGCGCGACGAGGGGGGTGCCGCCCATGGCGTACACGTCGGAGAGGGCGTTGGTCGCGGCGATGCGCCCCCAGTCGTACGCGTCGTCGACGACGGGGGTGAAGAAGTCGGCGGTGGTGACGAGGCCGGTGCGCTCGTCGAGCCGGACCACCGCGGCGTCGTCACCGTGGTCGAGCCCGACGAGCAGCTCGGCGGTGCCGGTGGCCGGGCCGAGCCCGGCGACCATGGTCTCCAGCTCCCCCGGGGGGATCTTGCACGCGCAGCCGCCACCCCGGGCGTACCGGGTCAGTCGTACCGGTTCGGTCATCCCCACATGATCTCCGGACCCCCCTCCCCCCGCCATACCGGGCGGACCGCGACGCGGTCAGAATCGGACTCTTGACCCCCATCCGAACTGGTGTTATCGCTCCGTGACCAACTGAGTTGCGTCCCGCCACATCCCCCCGCCTACAGTTGCCCAACCGGGGGTCAACCGACCCCGCGCGACGACAGGGACGGTGAACGACGTGACGACGGGCGAACCGCTCATCGTGCTGGACTCGGTCAACAAGTGGTTCGGGCCGCTGCACGTGCTGGACGACGTCTCACTGTCGGTCGGGCGCGGCGAGGTGGTCGTCGTGATCGGCCCGTCGGGCTCCGGCAAGTCGACGCTGTGCCGCGCCATCAACCGCCTCGAACCGATCAGTTCCGGCACGATCACCTTCGACGGGCAGCCGCTGCCGGCCGAGGGCAAGGCGCTGGCGAAGCTGCGCAGCGAGGTCGGCATGGTGTTCCAGTCGTTCAACCTCTTCGCGCACAAGACGATCCTCGAGAACGTCACCCTCGGCCCGGTCAAGGTCCGCAAGGAGAAGCCGGCGGCGGCGCGCGAGCGCGGCCTGGCCCTGCTGGACCGGGTGGGCATCGCCAACCAGGCCGACAAGTTCCCGGCCCAGCTCTCCGGCGGCCAGCAGCAGCGGGTGGCGATCGCCCGGGCGCTGGCCATGCAGCCCAAGGCGATGCTCTTCGACGAGCCGACCAGCGCGCTGGACCCGGAGATGGTCGGCGAGGTGCTGGACGTGATGACGTCCCTGGCCAGCGAGGGCATGACCATGGTCGTGGTGACCCACGAGATGGGCTTCGCCCGGCACGCGGCGAACCGCGTCATCTTCATGGCCGACGGCCAGCTGGTCGAGGACGCGCCGCCGGCCGAGTTCTTCGCCAACCCGCGCAGCGAACGGGCCAGGGACTTCCTCTCCAAGATCCTCACGCACTAGGCGTCCGTACCTGGAGCGCGCCGTCCCCCGGCGGTTCCGTCCACAAAGGAGATCAACATGCGTATCACGCGCGTAGCGGCGCTCGCAGCGGCCGCCACCCTGGCGCTCGGCATGACCGCCTGCGGTGGCGACGACGCCGACGAGGGCACCGGCGCCGGCAGCAAGTCCTTCGCCGCCGGCAGCACGATGGAGCGCCTCAACAAGGCCCAGGCCATCAAGATCGGCACGAAGTTCGACCAGCCCGGCTTCGGCCAGAAGGGCCTGTCCGGCAACCCGGAGGGCTTCGACGTCGAGGTCGCGAAGATCATCGTCAAGGAGCTGGGCATCCCCGAGGACAAGATCGAGTGGGTCGAGGCCCCCTCGAAGGTCCGCGAGGACGTGATCGTGAACGGCACCGTCGACCTGGTCGCCGCCACCTACACGATCAACGACAAGCGCAAGGAGCGCATCGCGTTCGCCGGTCCGTACTACGAGGCCGGCCAGAACATCATGGTCAAGAAGGACGACGCCGCCATCACCGGGCCGGACTCCTTCAAGGACGGCACCAAGAAGGTCTGCTCGGTCACCGGCTCCACGCCGGCGGAGGAGATCAAGAAGTACGTCAAGGACGTCGGCACCCAGCTGGTGCTCTTCGACACCTACGACAAGTGCCGCGACGCCCTCAAGGGCGGCCAGGTCGACGCCGTCACCACGGACAACGTGATCCTGCTCGGCTACATCGCCAAGGACGAGGCGTCGTTCAAGCTGGCCGGCGACAACTTCACCAAGGAGCCGTACGGCCTCGGGGTGAAGAAGGAGGACACCGACTTCCGCAACTTCGTCAACGACACGCTGGAGAAGGCGTTCGCCGACGGCAGCTGGAAGAAGGCCTGGGACGACACCGCCGGCAAGTTCGGTGCCGAGCTCGGCGCCGCGCCGACCGTCAACCGCTACTGAGCTGATCCGTTGATCTGGAGGGTGGGGAGGAAGACCGGCCCGTGAGTGTGCTCATCGACAAGTTCGACGTCTTCGCGGGTGGTTTCTGGCTCACCCTCCAGATCTGCGTACTCGCCGCGGTCGGCGCCCTGGTCCTGGGCGCCGTCCTGGCGGTGCTGCGGATCTCCCCGGTGCCGCCGCTGCGGGCGGTCGGCACCGGCTACGTCAACGTCTTCCGCAACATGCCGCTGACCGTGGTGATGTTCTTCGCCGCGTTCGGCCTGCCGGCGCTCGGCTCCAACGCGGACTTCCTGCGGGTTCCCGGCCTCGACGCGGTGTTCAGCCGGCTCGACACCGACCTGCCGTACTTCCGGTTCGCGCTGATCGCGCTGACGCTCTACACGGCGGCGTTCGTCTGCGAGGCGCTGCGCTCCGGCGTGAACGCCGTGCCCGCCGGCCAGGCGGAGGCCGCCCGGTCGCTGGGCCTGACCTTCGGGCAGAACCTGCGTTACGTGGTGCTGCCGCAGTCCTGGAAGGCCTCCGTGGTGCCGCTCGGCTCGGTGATCATCGCGATGATCAAGAACTCGGCCCTGGTCGGCTTCTTCGGCGTGGTCGGCGACCTCTCGCAGACCGCCGACCAGCTGACCTCGGCCGAGGGCTACGCCTTCGTCCCCGTCGCCATCGGCATCTCGATCGGATATCTGATCATGACCGTCCCCCTCGGCGCGCTCCTCGACCGGATCGAGAAGCGGCAGGCGGTGGCCCGATGAGCCAGCAGAGCGTCCTCTACGACGTCCCCGGCCCCCGGCAGCGCCGGCTCACGCTGATCGGCAGCGCGGTGGCGACGGTGCTGCTGCTCGTCGCCGCCTACTTCCTGGTCTACCGTCCGCTGGACGACAAGGGCCAGTTCTCGATGGAGCTGTGGGGGCCGCTGATCGACCCCTCCAACGAGAACTTCTCGCTGGTATGGGACCGGATCGGCCTCGGCTTCAAGAACACCCTGACCGCCGCCGCGCTGGCGATCGTCTCCTCGCTGGTGGTCGGCACCCTGCTCGCGGTGCTGCGGATCCAGCTCAAGAGCCTCACCCGGCGCCGCTTCACCGGGCTCGCCACGCCGCTGGCGTACCTGCTGCGCGGGCTGAGCACGCTGCTGTCGGCGGTCACCCGGGTCTGCGTCGAGGTGTTCCGGGGCCTGCCCGTGGTCATCACGATCTTCTTCGTGGCCCGCGGCTTCCCCGAGTTCGGCGTCTCGTTCGACACGCTCTGGTACCTGGTCATCGGCCTGACCATCTACAACTCCGTGGTGATCGCCGAGATCCTCCGCTCCGGCATGGAGGGCCTGCCCGGCGGGCAGGCCGAGGCGGCCGCCGCGATCGGGCTCTCCCCGGCGCAGACCACCCGGATGATCCTGCTGCCGCAGGCGTTCCGGATCATGCTGCCGGCGCTGATCAGCCAGCTCGTCGTGGTGCTCAAGGACACCTCGCTGGGCTTCATCATCAGCTACGAGGAGACCCTGAACATCGGCAAGCAGATCATCGGCGTACTGGACAACCCGATCCAGGTCTACGTCGTGATCGCGGCGCTGTTCATCCTGGTGAACTACTCGCTGTCGAAGCTGGCCCAGTACGTGCAGTACCGGCTCTCCCGGGGCCGCAAGACCGCCGGCACCCCGGCCCAGAACCCGCCCCCGGCCGCGCTCGCCGCACAGTCGGAGAGCAACGGCCAGGGCCTCTGAACCTGGCGTACGACGAAAAGGCCGGCCCGATGATCGGGCCGGCCTTTCGTGTCGACGCCGTCAGCGGGCGATCTCGGTGACCCGGGACTCGCGGACCACGGTCACCCGGATCTGCCCCGGGTAGGTCAGCTCCTCCTCGATCTGCTTGGCCACGTCCCGCGCCAGCACGGCGGCGCCGATGTCGTCCACGTCGTCCGGCTTGACCATCACCCGGATCTCCCGGCCCGCCTGCATGGCGAAGACCTTCTCCACGCCCAGCTTGCCGGCCGCGATCTCCTCGATCCGCTCCAGCCGCTTGACGTACGCCTCCAGGCTCTCCCGCCGGGCCCCCGGCCGCCCTCCGGAGCAGGCGTCGGAGGCCTGGGTGAGGACCGCCTCGACGGTCTGCGGCGGCACCTCGTTGTGGTGCGCCTCAATGGCGTGCACGACGTCCTCGCTCTCGCCGTACTTGCGGGCGAGGTCGGCGCCGATGATGGCGTGGCTGCCCTCCACCTCGTGGGTGAGCGCCTTGCCGATGTCGTGCAGGAACGCCGAGCGCTTGATGAGCGGCACGTCCAGCCGCAGCTCGGCGGCCATGATGCCGGCGATGTGCGCGGTCTCCACCAGGTGCTTGAGCACGTTCTGCCCGTACGACGTCCGGTAGCGCAGACGGCCGAGCAGGGTGACCATCTCCGGATGGATCTCGGTGATGCCGACCTCGACCAGGGCGTCCTCGGCGGCCCGCTGGCAGAGCTCCTCCACCTCGTGCCGGGCCAGGTCGTAGATCTCCTCGATGCGGTGCGGGTGGATCCGCCCGTCCAGGATCAGCTTCTCCAGCGTCAGGCGGCCGACCTCGCGGCGCACCGGGTCGAAGCAGGAGAGCAGCACCGCCTCGGGGGTGTCGTCGATGATCAGGTTGACGCCGGTGACCGACTCGAAGGCGCGGATGTTGCGGCCCTCCCGGCCGATGATCCGCCCCTTCATCTCGTCGCCGGGCAGGTGCAGGACGCTGACCACGCTCTCCGCGGTCTGCTCGCTGGCGACCCGCTGGATGGCGTCGACGACGATGTGCCGGGCGCGCTGCTCGGCGGTGCCGCGCGCGTCGGCCTCGATGTCCCGCACCAGCAGCGCGGCCTCGCGCTTGGCCTGGACCTCGATCGCCTCGATCAGCTCGGCCCGGGCGGCGTCGGCGGTGAGGCCGGCGACGCGCTCCAGCTCGCGGCGCCGCTGCTCCTCGGCCTCTGCGAGCTCGGTCTCCCGCTGGGCGAGCGCGGCCTCACGGCTGGACAGGGCCGCGCTGGCGGCGGTGAGCTGCCGCTCCCGCTCGGCGAGGCGCTCCACCTCCTCGGTGTGCAGCCGCTCGCGCTCGTCCATCCGGGCCGCCCGCCGCTCCACCTCGGCGGCCTGCTCCCGGGTGGTGGCGGCGAGCACCGCGACCTCCCGCTCGCCACTGCGCCGGGCGGAGGCCCGCAGCTGCTCCGCGTCGGCCTCGGCCTGCTTGTGTGCCCGTTCCAGGACGGTGTCGGCCTCCGCCCGGGCGTCGTCGAGCACCCGGCGGGCCTCCGCCCGGGCCGCCTTCGCCTCGGCCTTCGCGGCGGCGGCCTCGGCGCGGGCCGCCGCGGCGGCCGACTTCGCCACGTCGATCGTGCTGTTGGCCTCGTCGGCGGCGGTACGCAGAGCCGCGAGCGACTGTTCCTGCCGGTCCTTCTCGGCGATGAAGGCAGGATCCTCGGGCGCCGGCGCCGCGCTGAACCGTCGCAGCGCCCGTACGCCGAGCACCACCGCCCCGAGCACGACCACGGTCAGGATCAGCACCACGGCGAGGATCAGGCCGTCGAACCCGCTCATGCCGGCGCCCCGTCCCGCGACGCGGCTGCGGCGCGGACGCCGCGAGGCGGCTCGGGAGTCCGTGGCGCGCGGGCTGCCCCGACGAGCACGGGCTCCCGCCCGACGATCGGCCCGCTCATGTCGGCACCCCGGTGCAACTGCGCCGCCTCGCCATGGCCGCCTCCCCTGAACGTCGGGACCGCAGCGACCGTGCCGATGGGCACGCACCCTGCGGCTGTGGACGCCCGACCGGAGCGACTGGCCGTGGGGTAGCTCCCGTCGGCGGTGCCCGGGTGGGGCATCGCCGACGGCCGGGTGCAGTTGTCGCGCCAGCGCCGGACCGGCCAGTCCGGGCTGTCGCCGATGACCGATCGGGTCGGCCAAAGTGATGCTGTTCCGTTACGCGATCTATGTTGTGCGCTTAGCCTGCGCTTGGTCGGGCAATGTGAGCCTGTATGGCGAGGCTAGGTCTCCCGGGGGGCTCCGGTCAAGAACTCATGATCAAACCCCCCGAACGGAGAGAAGTTGCCGCGTCACGCAACGCTGATGCACGCCCGGACACGGGCGGACAAAACGGCAACGGATCGGACCGCGTGGCACATCGGCCCTGCTCAGCCGGGCCGCGCGCACGCGCTCGCCGAGGTGCCACCCGACAGCCCCGCGCGTACCCACCGGCGTACGACCGGCCGGCTGTGACGCAACCGTCTGCGCCGCGGCGCTCGCCGGACCCACGAGCAGCCCGCGGGACCCGCAGCACTCCCTGATCGTTTGTCATCGAGCCGGCCGTTCACGGTGCCTGAAGCCGGGCCCTCGTCAAACGATCGAGCGGCGCACGGGGCCCGCGAGCCGTGGCGCGGCAGCGGCGGGGCACCAGGGTGGCGCGGCAGCGGCGGGGCTGGTTCCGGGATCGGGCGGGTCAGTGGGCGCCCACCGCCAGCGCCGCCGCCACCAGTGCGGGGTTGTCGGGCGCGGGCGAGCCGTCGGGCAGCGACAGCGTGTCCTCCAACCCGATGCGGCTGTGCAGGCCCCGGCGTACCGCCTCGGTGAGCACCGGCCAGGTCGCCGGCCCTTCGGCGTGCAGCAGGACCGGCGGGCCCCCGGCCGCGGGGAGTGGCAGCGCCGCCAGCATCGCGGCGGCGTCCGTCAACGCCACCGCCGGATCCTCCGCCATGCACTCGACCAGGATCCGCCCGGCGGGCACCCGCCACCGCGCGTAGGCCCCGACCGCGTCGACCGTCCAGAGCCCCGCCTCGACCATGACGCCGCGCTCGTGCAGGGCCGCCGCCACCGCCTGCGCGCCCGGCTCGTGAGCGTTGACCGAGGCGAAGTCGGGCAGCACGGTCCAGGCCCGGACGGCGGCCACCCGGGCGGCCGGCTGCGGCTCGATCCAGGCCCCGGTGCTCACCCCGATCGGCAGCCCTGGCCGGGCGGCCCGGATCGCGTCCAGCGCGGCGGCGACCGCCGACGGGTGCAGGGACTCCCGGCCGGCGGCGTCTCGCGGATGCACGTGCACCGCGCCGACGCCGAGCCCCGCGCAGCGGGCCGCGTCGGCCGCCAACTCGATCGCGGTGACCGGCACCGCCGGATGCTCGTCACGCCCTCGGGCCCCGTTGAGACACGCCTTCAGCATCGAGGTCTTCCTCCGCCCACCGGCGGGCTCAGCCGCCCCGTCGCGAGACGCATCCAGTCCCGCCGCCGAGTTCAGGCCCCGTCGCGAGACGCATCCAGTCCCGCCGCCGAGTTCAGGCCCCGTCGTGAGACGCATCCAGTCCCGCCGCCGAGTTCAGGCCCCGTCGTGAGACGCATCCAGTCCGGCCCGGCTCAGAGGCCCGTCGCGCCAGGCGTTGAGCAGCGGGCCCTCCCCCCGCCCACCGCGTTCACCCGAGGGCGCGGGTGTCCCGGTCGAGCTCGCCCTCGGCGTCGGCGAGCGCGTCGGCGTCGATCTGCTCGGCGAACTCGGCCGCCTCGGCACTCTGCGCGGCGAGCGCGTCCTTCACCGCCCGGATCGCCACGCCCGGTGGGTAGCCCTTGCGGGCCAGCATGGCCACCAGCCGCCGGAAGACCGCGTCCGGCTCGCCCCGGGCGGTGCGCAGCTTCCGCTCGACCAGGGAGCGGGCGGTCTCGGCCTCGGTCTCCTCGTCGAGCTCGCCGAGCGCCTCGCTCGCGACCTCGCCGTCCACCCCGCGCTGGCGCAGCTCGTTGGCCAGCGCCCGGCGGGCCAGGCCCCGGCCCGAGTGCCGGCTGGCCACCCAGGCGCGGGCGAACGCGGCGTCGTCGATGATGCCGACCTCGTCGTAGCGGTCGAGCACCTCCGCCGAGACCTCGTCGGAGACGCCCCGCTTCGCGAGTGCCCCGGCCAGCTCGGCCCGGGTGCGGGGGCGGACCGCGAGCTGACGCAGGCAGATCTCCCGCGCCAGCTCGGCCTCGTCTCGCGGCGGGGCCGGAGGCGTCTCGGGCTCGGTGCCGTCGGTCCGGCCGCTCCGGGCCCGACGGGGTCTGGGCGCGTTGTCGTCACCCGCGCGGGCAGGGCTGGCATCCCAGCCCCGCCCGGTGCGGGCGCGTCGTCCTGCCACGGGTCAGGGACCGATCAGAAGTCGACCGGCGGCAGCTCCGGGCCACCGGCGGCGTCGCTGGCGCCGACCCCGACGCCGAGCTTCTCCAGGATCTTCTTCTCGATCTCGGCGGCGACGTCCGGGTTCTCCCGGAGGAACTCGCGGGCCTTCTCCTTGCCCTGGCCCAGCTGGTCGCCGTCGTAGGTGTACCAGGCGCCGGACTTGCGGATGATCGCCTGCTCGACGCCGACGTCGATCAGCGAGCCCTCGCGGGAGATGCCCTTGCCGTACATGATGTCGAACTCGGCCTGCTTGAACGGCGCGGCGACCTTGTTCTTCACGACCTTGACCCGGGTGCGGTTGCCGACCACGTCGGTGCCGTCCTTGAGGCTCTCGATGCGGCGCACGTCGAGCCGGACCGAGGCGTAGAACTTCAGGGCCCGGCCACCCGTGGTGGTCTCGGGGCTGTTGTGCACCATCACCCCGTCGACGAAGTAGTTGTGGTTGCCCTCCACCTCGATGTCGAACCGGTTCATCGAGCGGGTCTTGGGCTTGACGTGGACGTCGATGATCCGCGCTGGCACGGGCGTGAGCTCCGCGGGGACGAACTGCGGCTCGACGGCACACTGGCCCTGGAAACGCGGCAGCAGCTTGGACTCCATCACCGCCGGCACGAAGGGCGCGACCAACTCCTGGAAGCGGGCCGACGACTCGGTGGTGAAGATGATCGAGGCCGTCTGCCGGGTGCCACGGGCCACCAGCTTGACGTCCATGCCGTACGCATCCCGCAGGTGCTCCACCAGGCGGACCCGGCTGCCCTCGGCCATGGCCTCGACGCAGATCTCTATCCGACCGGAGCCACCCGCCGTGCGCTCCTGCACTCCCTTGGATCGGAGCGTGAAACAGCCGTCGTCCATGTACCACACCGCGAGGGCCAACGGGGTCAGCGCCTTGAGGTAATCCCAGCTGAGGTGCTTCTTGCCGTCGCCCAGGTAGACCGCGCGACGTAGCTCGTCCAACTCGGGCAGCGGCGTGAAGTCGACGAACGCCGCGCCACGGGCGTCGGCACGCCGGGAGTGGCTGATGTTGCCGAGCAGCGAGACCTTCCAGTCGAGATAGTCGACCTGCTCGGCTCCGTGCCCCAGCCTGAAGCGCACCCCGGACCGGTCATGGTGGTTCGGTGACAGGGCTCCGTCGCCCATCAGCGAGCCCAGCACCACCTGCCACTGCTGCTCGCTGAGCCGCCGCGGCTCGGCCAGCATCACCCGGTCCCCGGCGATCAGCTCACCAGCCTCCCGCCAACCGCCGGGGGTGCGAACAAGATGGTTGGCCGTGGCGGCGAACTGCGCCCGCCCGTTACCGCCCGACTTGGCGACGGTGAACTGGAGGAACTGCTCGGCGGGACCGTTGTTGAACCAGTTGACGATCCGCTTCGGCTCCACCCGGTCGGTCTCCGGGTCGTAGGAGAGAACCTCGACATCCATCCGCTGATTGACGATCTTGCCAATCTTCTCCTGGGTGCCGTCGGCCAGGGTGACCCTGGTCGAGTACGACATGCAGCCGAACATCACGCCGATCTTCTCGCGGAGCTGGTTGATGAAGATCGCCGTGGTGCCGGTGTTGTTGAGCACACCGGTGATCTTTCGCAGCGCCTGGCTCATCAGCCGGGCCTGGAGACCCACGTGGCTGTCGCCCATCTCGCCCTCGATCTCGGCGCGCGGCACCAGCGCGGCCACCGAGTCGATGACGATGATGTCGATCGCGCCGGAGCGGACCAGCATGTCCGTGATCTCCAGCGCCTGCTCGCCGGTGTCCGGCTGGGAGACCAGCAGGGCGTCGGTGTCGACGCCGAGGGCCTTGGCGTATTCCGGGTCGAGCGCGTGCTCGGCGTCGACGAAGGCGGCGATGCCGCCGGCCCGCTGGGCGTTGGCCACCGCGTGCAGGGCCACCGTGGTCTTACCGCTGGACTCCGGCCCGTAGATCTCGACGACCCGGCCCCGGGGCAGACCGCCCACGCCGAGCGCTACGTCGAGCGCGATCGAACCCGTCGTGATCACCGAGGTCTGGACGACCGGCCGTTCCCCAAGCCGCATCACCGAACCCTTGCCGAACTGCTTGTCGATCTGAGCGAGAGCAAGGTCGAGTGCCTTCTCCCGGTCGGGCCCTGCGGCCATGTTTGCCACCCCTGCCTTCGCCGGCGTCTTTCCTGAGCTTCGCGTCACGCGGACACGCTAGGCGCTGGGTCCGACAGAAAACCAGCCGACCGGCCGTGAGCTGTGGACGAGCGCCCCGCTGTGGACAATAGCCGAACAGGTGTACGAGTCGGCAAGCGACACGCGGAAGCGGCGAAACGGCTGCTCAGCGCAGTCGGGCGGGCACCCGGTCGGGATAGGCGGCGCAGACCGCGCGCCACACCACGTGGGTCTGCTCACCCGAGGCCAGGGCCTGCTCGACGGTCCGCCCGCCGAGCTGCGAGAGCACCTGGTCGCGGGCGATGCTGGCCGCGTAGCCGGGGCCGAACGCCTCCTCCAGCCGGGTCCAGAAGTCGGTCAGCCGCACGTGTTCAGCCCTCCTCGTCCGGTGCCCCCACCGGCACCGGCCGCAACGCTAGCGTCACCAGGGGCACCACCGCGACCGCCGCCAGCCCGGTGAGCACCGGATAACCGGCCGCCTCCACGACAAACCCGCTGGCCGCCCCCGCGCCCGCGCCGGCCAGCCCCATGGTCAGGTCGGAGAGCCCCTGCACGCTCGGCCGGATCCCCACCGGCACCGACTCCGACAGCAGCGTCGAGCCCGCGACCATGGTCCCCGACCAGCCCAGGCCGAGCAGGAACAGCCCGACCGAGAGCCGGGCCGTGTGGTGCCCGGCGGTGCCGGCGACCGCGCACGCCACGAGCAGCAGCCCGACGCCGCCGAGGATCACCGCCCGGCGGCCGACCCGGTCGGTGAGCCAGCCCGCCACCGGGGCCAGGGCGTACATGCCGGCGATGTGCAGGCTCAGCACGAGACCGACCACCCGCAGCACGTCGGCGTCGTCGTGCCACTCGTGCAGGCGCACCGGGGTCATCACCATCACCGCGACCATGACCAGGTGGCCGACCGCCACCGCGACGATGCCGAGCCGGGCGGCCGGCCGCGCGCGTACCACCGCCCAGGCGGCCCGCATGCCCGCAGCGCGCCGGGCGGTCGACGCCGGTGCGACGACGGGGGCCGCCGGGGCGGCGACCGCCGCCAGCCGGCGCGCCGTGAGCAGCGGGTCCGGCCGCAGCAGCGCAAGGATCGCCCCGGCGGCGAGCAGCAGCGCGACGGCGCTGAAGGCGAACGGACCGGCCAGCGTCGGCAGTCCCCAGCCGCTGGTGGTGCGGTCGGCCAGCGAGGCGAAGTTCGGCGCGGCGACCGCGCCGATGGTGGTCGCCCAGACGATCAACGAGAGCTGGCGGCCCCGCCGCGCCGGGACCGCCAGGTCGACGGCGGTGTAGCGGGCCTGGAGGTTGGCCGCGCTGCCGCCGCCGAACAGGAGCATGCCGAGGAAGAGCAGCGGAACCCAGCGGGTGACCGCGGCGAGGACCACCAGAGCGCCCCCGGCGGTGCCGGCCAGGTACGCCACGACCAGGCCCGGTCGCCGGCCGTGGCGGGTCATGATCCGGGTGACCGGCACGGCGAGCAACGCCCCGCCCACCACGGCGGCGCTGCTGACCAGGCCCGCCACGGCGGTGCCGGCGACGTCGGCGGCGAGCAGCGCCCCGACGGCCACGCCGATGGTCACCCCGATCCCGCCGACGATCTGGGTGACGAAGAGCAGCCGCAGCGTACGCCGCTGGATGGGCGCGACGTCGCGCGCGGCGAGCGGCGCGGCGAGGTCGGTGGCCATGGCGGCTCCTTCGGGGTAAGGGGTGAGATGCCGTCCCATCCTTGCGCACCAGCCCCGCCGCCGGGCAGCCGGTCGACGCTACAGCCCGAGGCCGCGGCCGATGATCTCCTTCATGATCTCGGTGGTGCCGCCGTAGATCGTCTGCACCCGACCGTCCAGCCAGGCCTTGGCCACCGGGTACTCCAGCATGTAGCCGTAGCCCCCGTGCAGCTGCACGCAGCGGTCGGCCACCCTGTTCTGCAGCTCGGTGGTCCACCACTTGGCCTTGGCCGCGTCGGTGACCGAGAGCCGGCCGGCGCCGTACTCCGCGACACAGTGGTTGACGAAGGTACGGGCGATGGTGACCTCGGTGTCCAGCTCCGCCAGCAGGAAGCGGTTGTGCTGGAACGCGCCGATCGGCCGGCCGAACGCCTGCCGGGACCGGACGTGGTCGAGGGTGAGGGCGAGCAGCCGCTCGGCGGCGGCCACGGCGGCGACCGCGATGCTCAGCCGCTCCCGGGGCAGGTTGGCCATCAGGTGGTAGAAGCCGTGGTTCTCGCTGCCGATCAGGTTCTCCGCCGGCACCCGGCAGTCGTCGAAGAACAGCTCGGCGGTGTCGTTGGCCTTGAGCCCGACCTTGGCCAGCCGCCGCCCCCGGGAGAAGCCGGGGGTGCCGCTCTCCACGGCGACCAGGCTCACCCCGTGCGCGCCCTGCTCCGGCGCGGTACGCACGACCACGACCACCAGGTCGGCCATCTCCCCGTTGGTGATGAAGGTCTTCTGGCCGTTGAGCACCCAGCTGTCGCCGTCGCGGACCGCGCTCGTGCGGATCCCGGCCAGGTCGGAGCCGGCGCCGGGCTCGCTCATCGCGATCGCGGTGACCAGGTCGCCGGAGCAGAACCCGGGCAGCCAGCGCTTGCGCTGCTCGTCGGTGGTCAGCTCGGTCAGGTACGGCGCCACCACGTCGTTGTGCAGGCCGAAGCCGAGCCCGGTGCAGCCGGCGGTGACGATCTCCTCGTCGAGGACGGCGTTGAACCGGAAGTCACGCTGGCCGCCGCCGCCGTACTCCGCGTCGACGTCCATGCCCAGCAGGCCGGCGGCCCCGGCCCGGCGCCACACCTCGCGGTCGACGATCCCGTCGGCCTCCCAGCGCTCGTGGTGGGGCACCGCCTCGCGGGTCAGGAACTCGCGGCACAGCTCGCGGAACTCCTCGTGGTCGCGCTCGTAGAGATGCTGCTCCATGGCGGCAAGTGTGGCACCGCTCACCCGCCCTGCCCAGGGTCGCCGAGCGAGCGTTCCAGCCGGCGCACCCTGGCCATGGTCAGGGCGGCGACGGCGAGCACGACGGCGAGAACGGTGCCGAGCAGGCCGGCGGTCAACGGTCGGTCGAGCGCCACCGCGAGCGCGGCCAGCCCGCCGAAGAGCGCGACGCCGCCCGCCATGCCGAGCACCGCCCCCCGCCGGGCCACGGGCAGGTGGTCGACCGCGGCCGCCCGGGCCTGCTCGTCGGCGGGGAGCCGGCCCCGACGCAGCGCCCGGCGGGCCGCCTCCCAGGCCGGATCGCGGTCGGCCCGCACGACCCAGCCGAGGGTCAACGGGAACAGCCCCCAGGGCACGCCGCCCACCCCCGCGCCGAGCAGGGCCTCCGCCGGGGAACGACCGGAGCCGTCGAGCAGCCGCGCCGCGAACCAGGCGGCGGTGGCGAACGCGGCGGCCAGCACGTACGGGCCGGGTGCGCCCAGCCGGATCAGTGGCGGGCGGAGGGTGCGGCGGGGGGACATGCCCGGAAGCGGTACCCGGTGACCCCGGCGGACACTCCCCCGCACTCCCCCCGGACCGCGCACCGGCGCCTACCGGCGTGGCCGGGCGGCCGACCGCTGGGCTCGGGGCGCGGGCTTCGGCGGGCGGACAGGGCCCCGCTACCGGCCGGCGAGGGCGCGGGCGGCCACGGTGAGGTCGGCGACCAGCCCCTCGTACGCCTTGTCCTGGTCGTCGGCACGCAGAACGGCGGACGGGTGGATGGTGGCCAGCAGCCGCGCCGGCGGGGCGTCGGCGACCGCGCCGGCGGAGTCCACCGGAACCCTCCGGAAGTCCTCGGGGTGCTGGGCCGACTCCGGCCAGGGCAACAGCTCGCCGCGCTGGCGGGTGACCCGGAAGGTCGGGCCGAGCAGGGCCCTGGCGGCGGTGGCGCCGAGCACCACCACGATCTCCGGGCGCAGCCGGGCGAACTCGGCCACCAGCCAGGGCCGGCAGGCGGTGACGTGCACGCGGTCGGGGGTCTGGTGGATGCGCCGCTTGCCGCGCTGCTCGAAGCGGAAGTGCTTCACCGCGTTGGTGAGGTAGATGTGCCCGGGGTCGAGTCGGGCGTCGTCGACCGCCTTGCGCAGCAGCCGGCCGGCGGGCCCCACGAACGGCAGGCCCTTCTGGTCCTCCATGTCGCCGGGCTGCTCGCCGACGAAGACCACCCGCGCGCCGGCGTCGCCGCGGCCGAAGACGGTCTGCGACGCGTCCCGGTGGAGCTCGCAGCCCCGGCAGCCGGCGGCGGCGGCCCGCAGGTCGTCGAGGGTGTCGGCCCGCGGCGGGATGAACTGCTGCGCGCCCGGCGCGGTCTCGGTCTGCTCGGCCATGGCGACTGTTCTACCCCGCGCGGGAGGGAACACGCGCGGGGACCCGCCGCGAGGCCCGTGACGGGCCCGGCCGGCTCAGGCGGCGAAACCGTCCGGCGGGGCGGGCCGGACCGCCCGGGCCACCGCCTCGGCCAGCGCCGGGATCTCCGCCTCGTCCAGCGAGCTGACGGTGATCCGGATCGCCGGCGGGGCGGCGATGCTGTGCAGCGCGCCGGGCGCGACGGCCCAGCCGGCGTCGCGCAGCGCGGTCAGCACGCTGGTCTCGTCGTCGACCGGCAGCCAGACGTTGATGCCGCTGCGCCCGTGGGCGACCAGGCCGTGGCCGGCGAGCGCCCCGATCAGCGCCGCGCGCCGCCGCTCGTAGCTGCCGGCGGCCCGGTCCACCAGCGCGGCCACGGCGGGGTCGCGCCAGAGCGCAAGGACCAGCCGTTGCAGCACCGTGGAGACCCAGCCGGCGCCGACGCGGGCGCGGCCGGCCACCCGGGCCACCGTGGTCTCGTCGCCCACCAGCACGGCCAGTCGCAGGTCCGGGCCGAACGGCTTGCTCACCGAGCGGACGAAGGCCCACGTCGGGGTCGCCCCGGCGAGCGGGTGCAGCGGTACGCGGGCCAGCTCGGCGGCGTGGTCGTCCTCGATCAGCAGCAGGTCGGACCGGCCGGCGAGCAGGGCACGCAGCTCCCCGGCCCGCTCGGCGGAGACCGCCGCCCCGGTGGGGTTCTGGGCCCGGCTCGTCACGATGAGCGCCCGCGCGCCGGCGGCGAGCGCGGCGCCGACCCCGGCGACGAGCGGGCCGTCGTCGTCGACCGGCACACCGATCGGCCGCAGCCCGAGCGCGGCGACCAGGTCGAGCAGGTTGGCCCAGCCGGGGTCCTCGACCGCGACCGCGTCGCCGGGGCGCAGGTGCGCGCCGAGCAGCCGCTCGATGCCGTCCAGCGCGCCGCCGGTGACGGTCAGCTCCGCCGCCGGTACGCCGTCGGCGGCGAGCCGCTCGCGGGCCGCCTCGGCCAGCTCGGGCAGCACCCCGGCCGTGGGGTAGCCGGCCGGGGTGCCCGCTGCGGCGGCCAGGCCGGCGAGGTGCTCGCCGAGGGGTGGCAGCAGCCGCACGTCCGGCTCGCCCCGGGAGAGGTCGCGCAGGCCGGGGGCAGGCGGCGGGCGCAGCGCGGAGCGGCGGGCCGCCACGGGTGGTCGGGGTCGTATCCGGGTGCCGTGCCGGCCGGCGGTGATCACCAGGCCCCGCTGACGCAACTCCTGGTAGGCCCGCGCCGCGGTGGCCGGGCTCACCGCGAGCCGGGCGGCGAGCTCCCGCACCGGCGGCAGCGCGTCGCCGGGGGCGAGGGCGGCGCAGCGGATGCCCGATTCGATGCTGGCCGAAATCTCGGCGGCCGTCGTACCGACGACCTGATAGCGTGCTGACACAAATCAGGGATTGTACTAGAACAAAGGTCGAGCCATGTACGCACCCACCGACCGGACCACCGCCAGCCGCTCGCGGGAGCGGATGAGCTACGACGAGGCCGCCGCGCACGCCGTCCTCGACGAGGCGTACGACTGCGCGTTCGGGTTCACCGTCGACGGGGAGCCCCGGGTGCTGCCCACCCTGCACGTACGCGTGGGCGACACCCTCTACCTGCACGGTTCCACGGGTAGCCGGCCGCTGCTCGCCGCCCGGGGCGACGGGCTGGCGGTCTGCGTCGCGGTCACCCTGCTCGACGGCCTCGTCTACGGCCGCTCGCAGTTCCACCACAGCGCCAACTACCGCTCGGTGGTGGCGCACGGCACCGCGCGCCTGGTCACCGACGATCGGGAGAAGCTGCGGGTGCTGACCGCCCTGGTGGAGAAGGCCGCCGCGGGACGCAGCGTCGACAGCCGTCCCCCGTCGCGCCGGGAACTGGCGGAGACGGCCGTGCTCGCCCTGCCGCTGCGCGAGGTGTCGGTGCGCGCCCGCACCGGCGGCGTACGCGACGAGGAGGCCGATCTCGTCCTGCCGCACTGGGCCGGCGTGGTGCCGCTGCGGCTGACCGCCGGGCCACCCGAGCCCGACGCCGGGGTGGGCGTGCCGGTGCCGGCGTACCTGCGGCCGCAGACGTCGCCGTGGCTCGACCCGGCGGTGCTGCGCGGGGAACACGTGCTGCTGGAACCGCTCGACCTCGCGCACGCCGACGAGCTGCACGCCGCGACCGCCGACCCGGAGGTCTGGCGGCACCTGGGCGGCCCGCAGCCGGTCGACGCCGCCGGCACCGCCGACGGGATCGCCGCCGCGCTGGCCGCGTACCGGCGGGGCGAGCGGGTGCCCTGGGTGCAGCGCTGCGCGGTGACCGGCGCGGTGGTCGGCACCACCTCCTTCTACGAGGTGGACCCGGAGCGCCGGGCGGTCGCGATCGGCTACACCTGGCTGGGCCGCCCCTGGTGGCGCACCGGGATCAACACGGAGGCGAAGCTGCTGCTGCTCGGCCGCGCCTTCGAGGAGCTCGGTGCGGTGCGGGTGGTCTGGCACACCGACATCCGCAACGAGCGTTCGCAGCGGGCGATCGAGCGCCTCGGCGCGTCCCGCGAGGGGGTGCTGCGCCGGCACCGGCTCCGCCCGGACGGCTCCTGGCGGGACACCGTGCAGTATTCGATGACCGTCGACGAGTGGCCGAACGCACAGGTCACGCTCCGGGAAAGGCTTCGCCGGGCGGCACCCGTGGCCCCATGATGGCGGGCGTGCTGGGCATCACCGACATCTGGACGTACGTGCTGGGCACCGTGGCGATCGTTCTGCTGCCCGGGCCCAACTCCCTCTTCGTGCTCTCCACCGCCGCGCAACGGGGCGTGGCGGCCGGCTACCGGGCGGCCGGCGGGGTCTTCGTCGGCGACGGGGTGCTGATGTTCCTCTCCGCCGCCGGCGTGGCGTCGCTGGTCCAGGCGTACCCGCCGATCTTCCTCGTGGTCAAGTACGCCGGCGCCGCGTACCTCGGCTATGTGGGGTCGACGATGCTGCGCGGCGCGTGGCGACGCTGGCGGACGCGCAACGACTCCGCCGCCCCGCGGCTCATCGACGCCGCGGAGCCGGCGGCGATGCGCAGCCCCTTCCGCAAGGCGTTGGTGATCAGCCTGCTCAACCCGAAGGCGATCCTCTTCTTCGTCTCGTTCTTCATCCAGTTCGTGGACCCGGCCTACGCCTGGCCGGCGCTGTCGTTCCTGCTGCTCGGGCTGATCGCCCAGGTCGCCAGCGTGCTCTACCTGACCGCGCTGATCTTCACGGGCACGTTCCTGGCGGCCCAGTTCCGTCAGCGCCACCGCCTGGCGGCCGGCGCCACCACCGGCGTCGCCGCGCTCTTCCTCGGCTTCAGCCTCAAGCTGGCCACGGCCACCGCCTGACCCGGCCGGGGTCAGGTGCCGTCGCCGCCGCCCCCGCCGCCACCGGAGCCGGAGCCGCCCAGACCGAAGCCGGGGTGGATCGGCTCGTCCGGCGGCCGGCTGACGTGCGCGGACTCGGAGACGGCCGCGGACCAGTCGGCGTGCGCGGCGGCGGCGGCGTGCCGGTTGATCGCCGTGCGCAGCCAGGCGTCCACGGTCGCGATCCAGTCCCGCCGGTCGGCGCCGGTGTGCCAGACCCGGAAGCGGCTGATGCTCTGGTGGGTGATCCCGGCGAGGGCCAGCCGCCGGTCCATCCACAGGATGACCTCCAGGCTCGCCGGGTCGGCGATGAAGATCAGCTCCAGCTCGGTGATCGGCCCGGCGTAGAGCGGCGCCACCCAGTAGCCCAGCCGCTGGTGCAGCGGCAGGGTCTGCGCCACCCCGGGCAGCCGCCCGTCGACCAGGCCGGCCTGGCGCATGCTGAAGCCGAGCGTGTCGAGAGCCGCCAGGACGTGCGCCTGGGTGGGCAGCGGATGCACGAAGACCGGCACCATCGCGCCCTGGTCGAGCCGGGGCTCGACCGCCACCTCCGTACGCAGCCCCATCCGCAGGCTGAGCAGCGGAACCCCGCCGAACACGGTGACCGGGGTCTCCCACGGCAGCGGCAACTCGAACGGTATCGAGCGGCCCCGACCGGCCCGCAGCACGAAACCGTCGGCCACCGTCGCCTGGTGGAACTGCACCAGGCGACGGGGCGCCTCCGGATCGTCCGGCTCGGCCGTGGTGACCAGGCCGAGCCGGACGTGCAGCACGGGTACGTCGGTGGAGCCGGCGAGGACGGTGACCCGCCCCGGCAGGGGCAGCCCGGGGCGGGTGCTCGGGTTCGCCAGGGCCGTGCGCACCGACAGGCCGGTCCAGCCGGACTCGGGTGACACCCCCGTCAACCGCACGGCACTCCCCCGTCCGCCACCGGCCGAGCTCGGCCACCCCACGGTCGCGGACCTCGCGCGGGGCCCCTACATGGTCGCGGACCTCGCGCGGGCCCTCTCCATGGTCGCGGACCCCGCGGGTGGCCGCCCCGACTTCGGCGAACAGCGGCCACCTATCCGGTCTCATCTCATGCGTCGCCCGCGCGGCACCGGGTCGGTCTCGTCGTCGAACTCGCCGATGACCTCCTCCAGCAGGTCCTCCAGCGCGACGAACCCGACCGGCCGGGTCGGCCCGCCGCCGTTGCGCACCAACGCGAGCTGCGACTGCCGGGCGCGCATCTCCGCCACAGCGTCGGTCACCGACGCCGAGGCCGGCAGGGTGAGCGCGTTGGTCATCAGTTCGGCGGCGGTGACCACGCGCCCGGTGGTGGTGGCCCGCACCGCCTCCCGGACGTGGACCAGGCCGCAGACGTCGCCGTTGGCGTCCAGCACGGCCAGCCGCGACCGGCCGCTGTCCCGGCTGACCTGCTCGACGCGGTCGGCCCCCTCGTCACGGCGCACCGTCACCATCTGGTCGAACGGCTCCATCACCTGGGCCACCGTGGTGCCCTGCAACTCCAGCATGCTGGTCAGCATCTGGTGCTGCTCCGCGCCCAGCAGCCCGTGCTCGCGCGACTGCTCCAGCAGCATGCGCAGCTCGTCCGGGCCGTGCACCTGGGCGAGCTGGTCCTGCGGGTTGACCTTGACCAGCCGCAGCATCGCGTTGGCCAGGGCGTTCATCACCGACAGCACCGGGCGGGCGACCCGCGCGAAGGCACGGAACGGCAGCGCCAGCAGCACCGCCGAGCGCTCCGCGTCGGTGATCGCCCAGGACTTCGGCGCCATCTCCCCCACCACCAGGTGCAGGAAGGTCACGACGCTGAGCGCGAAGATCAGCGCGACCACGTGACTCGCGGCGGTCGGCAGCCCGACCGCGTGCAGCAGCGGGCTCAGCAGTCGCTCGATCGCCGGTTCGGCGAGCGCGCCGAGCCCCAGGGTGCAGAGCGTGATGCCGAGCTGCGCGCCGGCGAGCATCAACGACAGCTCGCGTACGCCGTCCAACGCCGCCCGGGCGGCCCGGCCGCCACCGGCGGCCGCGTGCTCCAGCCGGTAACGCTTGCTGGCCACCAGGGCGAACTCGGCGGCCACGAAGAACCCGTTCAACGCCAGCAGGATCACCGACGTGAACAGCGCGATCCCGGGGCTCATGCGGACACCTCCCCCGGCGCGGCGATCCGCAGCCGGACCGAGTCGGCCACGTGCCGGTCGACGGCCAGCACCTCGACCAGCGCGCGCTCCTGCGCGCCGTCCTCACCATCGGCCGGGAGGCCGATCTCCAGTCGGTCACCGACCTCGGGCACCCGTCCCAGCTCCCGCATGACCAGGCCGGAGAGCGTGTCGTACTCCGGGGCCTCGGGCAGCGCGATGCCGGTGCTGTCGGCGACCTCGTCGATACGCCAGCGCGCCGGCACCACCCAGGAACCGTCCTCCTGACGGGCCGGAGCCCGCTCCGGCGGATCGTCCTCGTCCCGGATCGGGCCGACGAGTTCCTCGGCGATGTCCTCCAGCGTGATGACGCCGGCGAAGCCGCCGTACTCGTCGACCACGCAGGCGAGCTGCCGGTGGCCGGAGCGCAGCCGGTCCAGCACCGTCGGCAGCGGCAGGGTCTCCGGCACCAGCAGCGGAGGCCCGGCGACCGCGCTGACCGGGGTGCTCGCGCGCTTCTCCGGGGGTACGCCGAGCACGTCGGCGATGCCGACGACGCCGACCAGGTCGTCGACGCCCTCGGTACCGCGTACGGGGAAGCGGGACTTGCCGGTGTCCAGCAGCTCGACCACCCGGCTGAGCGGCTCGTGCGCGCGTACGGTGTGCACGTCGACGCGGGGCACCATGGCCTCGCCCGCGGTCAGCCCCCGGAAGTCGAGCCCCCGGTCGAGCAGCGTCGACATCTCGGCGGTCAGGTGCCCCTCCTGGCGGGACTCGGCGATGATCTGCTCCAGGTCCTGCGGGGTGGCGCCGCTGGGCAGCTCCTCGATCGGCTCGATGCCGATGCGACGGAGCAGCCGGACCGCGGCCCGGTCGAAGAGCTTGATCAGCGGACCGGCGATCTTGAGGTAGATCAGGGTGGAGCGGCTCAGGGCCTTCGCGAGGGACTCGGCCCGCGCGAGGGCGAGGTTCTTCGGGGCCAGCTCGCCCAGGACCATCTGCACGAGGGTGGCGATGACCAGGGCGAGGGCGACCGAGAGCGGCAGGCTGACGGCCGCGGAGACGCCGGCGCCCCCGAGCAGTTCGGTCAGCCCGGCGCCGAGGAACGGCTCGGCGACGTAACCGACCAGCAGGGCGGTGACGGTGATGCCGAGCTGTGCGCCGGAGAGCATGAACGACAGGCGTCCGGTCACCTCCAGCGCCCGGACGGCGGCCTTGTCGCCGTCGTCGGCGAGCTGCTTGAGCCGGCCCCGGTCCACGGCGACGTAGCCGAACTCCTGGGCCACGAAGTAACCCGTGGCGACGGTGAGAACGATGATGAGGAGAAGACCAACGACGATCAACACGGGTCGCTCAGGGCTCCCGGGGACGTCGGGGTCGGGATGTGCCGGGCACGACCCGGCTGGCTACTGCTGCCCTCCTGGGCAGAAGAGTCGATCATGCGGCCCATTTTATCGGGATCGGCTGGATATCCGCTGAAGGTGTGCCGAAGGCATCCCGACGTTGCGGGCACCCCGGGGGCCGGCGGGAGGCCGTCCCCGCGTCAGCCGGGTGGTCCGCGCGTCGTCCACGGCCGCCGCCGCGCGGCTGGCGGTCCCGGCGTCGGCGCTCAGCGGTCGGCGAGTTCGTCGGCGTCGAGCAGGGCCGGATCGACCCGGCCGGTGCGGTACGCGGCCCGGCCGATCATCTGCGCCGCCACCGGGGCGGTGGCGAGCTGGAAGACCCCGACCAGCGCCACCATGCCCAGATCGGCCGGCGTACGCAGCCGCAACGCCAGGCCGAGCAGCAGGAGCAGCACCCCGAGCACCTGCGGCTTGGTCGCGGCGTGCATCCGGTCCAGCGTGCCGGGGAAGCGCAGCACCCCGATCCCGGCGGCGAGGCTCAGCAGGGCGCCGGCCACCAGGCAGCCGCCGCCCAGCCAGTCGGCCAGCGTGCCCCACATCAGGCCTCCCCGCCGCCCTCGCGGACGGCGAAGCGGACCAGCGACACCGATCCGACGAAGCCGAGCATGGAGATCGCCACCAGCACCGGCAGGGTGGTGGCGTGGCGGTGCACGGCGGCCTCCGCGCCGACCGCGGCGACCAGGGTGGCGAGCAGCATGTCGGCCGCGACCACCCGGTCGATCAGCGACGGCCCCCGGTAGAGGCGGATCAGGGCCAGCATCGCGGTCACCGAGAGCAGGGTGGTGAGGATGACGGCGAGGAACGTGGTCACGGGTCGGGTCCCCTCTCGACGGGATCGGCGCTCACCCTGCGGACCTCCGCGACGGAGCCGACCGCGCGGACGATCCGCCGCTCGACGGTGAGGATCCGCCGCCGGCTGCCATCGATGTCCTGCGGTCCGTGGGTGTCGAACACGTGCACGTAGAGGACCCCGGCGTCCCGGTCCACCTCGACGATCAGCGTGCCCGGCACCAGCGAGATCGCCTCGGCGGTGAGCGCGAGGTTCAGGTCGGTGCGCACCCGCAGGCGGACCCCGATGATCGCTCCCCGGGGCCGGTAACCGGGCTGCACCGCGACCCAGGCGACGTGCGCGCTGGCGCTGACCAGCTCGGCGGCGAAGCGCACGGCGAAGACCAGCAGCGGTCCGGGGCGCAGTCGGCCGCCGAAACTCACCGGCGGCAGGGGGAAGAACACCAGCACGGCACCGGCCACCAGCACCCCGCCCGCGAGGTTGCCCCAGGAGAAGTCGCCCCAGAACAGGCTCCAGACCAGCACCAGCCAGCCGAACGCGATCAGCCGGTCCCGGCGCCGTCCCCGCCCGCGCGGCGGCGCCTCGGACGCCGGGGTCACGGCGCACCGACCGGCAGCACGGAACGGATGTACGGGGTGCGCTCGCGCAGGTCGGCCGCCGCCTCGGCGGTGACGCCGAACAGCGGTCCCGCGACGACGGTCAGCGCCAGGCCCAGCCCGACGAGCGCGATCGTCGCGCCGACCATCAGCGCGGGCAGGCGCACGACCGGGGCGGTGGTGGCCAGCTGGGGCGCCCGCCAGAAGGCGATGTTCCACACCCGGGAGGCCACGTAGAGGGTGAGCAGGCTCGTCACCGTGCCCGCCACGACCAGCACACCGGGCAGCGGCCCGCCCGCCGAGACCCCGGCCTGCAGCAGGCCGAGCTTGCCGAGGAACCCGGAGAAGGGCGGTATGCCGGCGAGGTTCATGGCCGGGACGAAGAAGAGGATGCCGAGCAGCGGCGCCACCCGGGCCAGGCCGCCGAGGCGGCGCAGGTCGGTGCTGCCGGCCCGCTCCTCGACCAGCCCGGTGACCAGGAACAGTGTGGTCTGGATGGTGATGTGGTGCACCACGTAGAAGATCGCGCCGGAGAGCCCGGCGACCGTGCTCAGCCCCACCCCGAAGATCATGTAGCCGATGTGGCTGACCAGGGTGAACGAGAAGAGCCGCTTCATGTCCGACTGCGCCACCGCGCCGAGGATGCCGACCACCATGGTCAGCCCGGCCACCACCATCAGCAGCCCGGCGAGCTGACCGCCGGGGAACAGCAGCGTCTCGGTGCGGATGATCGCGTAGACGCCGACCTTGGTGAGCAGGCCGGCGAAGACCGCCGTGACGGGGGCCGGCGCCGTCGGGTAGCTGTCCGGCAACCATGCCGAGAGCGGGAAGACCGCCGCCTTGATCCCGAAGGCGAGCAGCAGCATGAGCTGCAGGGTCAACCGTACGCCGTCGGGCAGCGCGTCCAGCCGGTGCGCCAGCTGGGCCATGTTCAGCGTGCCGGTGGCCGCGTACACCAGGCCCACCGAGGCGAGGAAGATCATCGAGGACAGGATGCTGACCACCACGTACGTCGAGCCGGTGCGGATCCGGGTCTCGGTGCCGCCGAGGGTGATCAGCACGAAGCTCGCGGCCAGCAGGATCTCGAAGCCGACGAAGAGGTTGAACAGGTCGCCGGCGAGGAAGGCGTTGGTGACGCCGGCGGTCAGCACCAGGTAGGTGGGGTGGTAGATGGTCACCGGGACGGTCTCGCCGAAGTCCCCCTGCCCCTGGCCGACGGAGTAGAGCAGCACGCACAGGGTCACCGCCGAGGAGATCACCAGCATCAGCGCGGCGAGCTGGTCCGCGACCAGCACGATGCCCACCGGCGCCGGCCACCCGCCGACCTGGGCCACCACCGGTCCGTGCCGGTGCGCCTGCACCAGCAGCACCGCCGCGACCGCAAGGGTCGTCGACAGGCAGGTCACGCTGACGACCCGCTGCAGCCCGGGCCACCGGGCCAGCAGCAGGGTCAGCGCCGCGCCCAGCAGCGGCACCACCACGGGCAGCGGCACGATCCGGTTCATCGGGCGCCCCGCCCCGCGTACCCGGTCATCCGGAACCGTCCCCACGCCGGAGCCGGCGCGGCGGCTCCGGGTCGACCTGCTCCGGGTCGGCGTCCGGGCCCTCGCCGCCGAGGTCGGCGGCGGCCAGCTCGTTGCGCTCGGCCGCCTCCCTGATCTGCCGGTCCTCGATGTCGTCGGGCACCTCGTCGTCCCCCGTGAGATACCAGCTGCGATAGCTCACCGCCAGCAGGAACGCGGTCAGCCCGAAGGTGATCACGATGGCGGTCAGGACCATGGCCTGCGGCAGCGCGTCGCTCAACGTGCCGGCGGGGGCCGTGCCGACCACCGGGGCGGTCCCCGCGCGCCCACCCAGCAGGATGAGCACGTTGACGCCGTTGCCGAGCATGATGACGCCGAGCAGGATGCGGCTCAGGCTGCGTTCCAGCAGCAGGGTGACCCCGCAGCCGACCAGCACCCCGGCGGCGACGACCAGCACCAGGGCCGGTCCCGCGACGCCCGTCCTCACGTCCGCTCCCCCTGCCGGTCGACCCGCAGCCCGCCCCCGGGCTCGCCGGCCGCCTCGATGTGCCGGTCCACCTCGGCGCCGAGGCTGCGCAGGATGTCCAGCACCAGCCCGACCACGACCAGGTACACGCCGACGTCGAAGAAGAGGGACGTCACCAGGTAGAACTTCCCGATCAACGGCAGCCACAGGTCGATGCGGGCGCTCTCGAGCACCGTCCCGCCCGCGAACAGGGCGATCGCCCCGGTGCCGATCGAGACGAACAGGCCGGCGCCGAGCACCGTGCCGGCACCGACCGGGGCGGCCTCGGCCAGCTCGTAGCGGCCGCCGGCCAGGTAGCGCACGGCCAGCGCCAGGCTCGCCACCAGGCCGCCGGCGAAGCCGCCGCCCGGCGCGTTGTGGCCGGAGAAGAGCAGGAACAGGGAGAAGACCACCACGGTGTGGAAGACCAGCCGGGTCACCACCTCCAGCACGATCGAACGCTGCCGTTTGTGCAGGGTCGCCCCGCCGCGCAGCCAGACCCGGTGCCCCGGCCGCTGCACCCGGTTCGGCGGCTCGGGGCGGCGGGGGCGGGGCCCGGTCCGGGACCGCTGGAAGACCAGGCTGGCCACGCCGGTCGCGGCCACCACCAGCACCGACAGCTCGCCCATCGTGTCCCAGGCCCGGATGTCGACCAGGGTCACGTTGACCACGTTGCGGCCGTAACCCTGGGTGACCGCCAGGTCGGGGAACGCGTCGGAGATGGTGGGCGCCTGCCGGGCCGAGGCGGCGGTCAGGGCCAGCCCGCCGACCACCACGCCGACCGCCAGCCCGATCGTGCGGCGTACCCACCGCCGGCGTCTCGGGCGGGCCGAGAAGCGCTCCGGCAACCGTCGCAGGACCAGCACGAACACCGCGATGGTGGCGGTCTCGACCAGGAACTGGGTCAGCGCCAGGTCCGGCGCGCCGTAGATCACGAAGAGCATCGCGGTGCCGTAGCCCGTCATGCCCACCAGCAGCATCGCCGTCAGCCGCCGACGGGCGCCCACCGCCAGCACCGCCGCGACCGTCACCACCGCCACCACCACGACCTGCACCGGGCTGTCCCAGAGGGCGACGCGGTCCTGCCACGGGCGCGTTGCCAGCATCGCCCCGCCGGGCACCACGGTGAGCACGAGCAGGATGGTGCCGAGGTACTGCGGCAGGGAACCGCGCTGCGTCGCGCCGGTGACCTCGATGGCCATCCGGTCGAAGCGGCGGGTGAGCCACTCGTACCCCTGGTTGCCGGTGACCGGGACGTGCAGCCGGGCCAGCACCGGGGCGAGCGGGCCGCGCAGCGCGAACAGCGCCGCCCCGCCGGCCACGGCGAGCGCGGAGAGGCCGAGGGCCGGGCTGAGGCCGTGCCACAGCGCCAGGTCCTTGCCGACGGCGCCGAACAGCTCGGCGTACGGGCGGAGCAGGCCGTCGAGGATCCCGGCGGCCGGACCGGCGGCCAGCCCGACGGCGGCCAGCAGGGCCGGCGGGGCGAGCATCGACGCGGGGATGCGCCCGAGGACGGTGGGCTCCACGCCGGGCCGGGTGGCGAACGCGCCCCAGACGAACCGGGCGCTGTAGGCGACGGTGAGGGCCGTGCCGGCCACCAGGACGGCGACGACGGCGGGCCGGTCGGTGAAGGCGGCCAGCACGGCCTCCTTGGCGACGAAGCCGACCAGCGGCGGGAGTCCGGCCATCGAGGCGGCGGCGAGCACCGTCACGGTGACGAGCAGCGGGGCGCGGCGGCCGAGCCCCGACAGCTCCCGCAGGTCGCGGGTGCCGGCGCCGTGGTCGATGATGCCCACGACGAGGAAGAGCGGCGCCTTGAACAGGGCGTGGGCCAGCAGCATCGCCGCCCCGGCCAGCGCGGTGTCCGGGGTGCCCGCGCCGACCGCCACCGCGATCAGGCCGAGCTGGCTGACCGTGCCGTACGCCAGCAGCAGCTTCAGGTCGGTCTGCCGCAGCGCCGCCCAGCCCCCGGCGAGCATGGTGGCCAGGCCCGCGACCACGACCACCGGCCGCCACGGGCCGGCGCTCGCCAGCGCCGGGGCGAGCAGCGCGATCAGATAGACCCCGGCCTTGACCATCGCGGCGGCGTGCAGGTACGCGCTCACCGGCGTCGGCGCCGCCATCGCCACCGGCAGCCACGAGCTGAACGGCAGCAGCGCCGACTTGGACAGCGCCCCGGCGAGGATCAGCAGGACCGCCGTGACGAGGTACGCGCCGCCCGACGGCGGGGTGGCGGCGATCTCCGACCAGCGGTAGGTGCCGGCCTGCTCGCCGAGCATGATGAACCCCACCAGCATCGCCAGCCCGCCCAGCGTGGTCACGGTCAGCGCCTGCGCCGCCGCCCACCTGCTGGAGCGCCGCTCGGTGCTGTGCCCGATCAGCAGGTACGAGAAGACCGTGGTGAGTTCCCAGCACACGTAGAGCAGCAGCAGGTCGTCGGCGATCACCAGGCCGAGCATCGCCCCCGCGAAGGCGACCAGCACGGCCGCGAAGCGGGCGACGCCGGCGGACCGCGGGGCGAAGTAGTGGGCGCTGTAGACCAGGACCAGCGCGCCGACGCCGCCGACGAGCAGGACCATCAGCCAGGACAGGGTGGTCAGCCGCAGCGCCAGGTCGACGCCGAGCTGACCGATCCACGGGTACGTCTCGACCACCGCGCCGCCCTCGCGGACGGCGGGTGTGCGGGCGAGCGCCCACCCGAACGCGGCCGCCGGCGCCAGCGCCAGCGCGTAGCAGGCGCGGGGACCCCACCACCGGACGAGCAGCGGCGCGACGAGGGCCGCCACGAGGTGGAGGATCAGCAGTACGAGCACCCGCGCTCCCGGTCGAGGTGGCTGCGGCGCGCGCCGGAGGTGGAACGCCTAGGTGCGATCACACGCCAGTTCGTCGCCCGGCGGGCGGTTTTGCGCGAATTCGTCCCTGTCCGGCGGGCGGTCAGCCGACGATGACCTCGGCCACCGGGGCGACGGGTTCCGGGGCGCGGCGTTCGCGACGGGGCTCCACCAGCAGGTCGGGGCGGCCGAGCTGGATCACGACCTTGTTGACCACCCGCTGGGCGGCGGCGAGGGAGCGCACCGGCAGCAGTCGGCCCCGGCCCTCCCGCCGCAGCACGAAGTAGTGCACCGCGGCGCGGACCTGACCCCGGTCGGCGGCGCTGGCCTGCGCGGTGGAGAGGACGAGTTCCCGCAGCGCGGCGGCGAGCCGCTCGGCCAGCTCCAGCTCCGGGCCGGACAGGCCGGTGCGGACGGCGGCGAGGTGGCTGTCGACCTTGCGGATGAGCACGTCGGTGCCGGGCTCGAAGCTCCGCTGCTCGACGGCCATCCGATCCTCCACCCCAGGCTGACGCTCGGGGTGAAGTTACTTTATGTTGTGGGGCAAGAGCAAGCAGTTAAGTGAGACTTAATGGATTAAACGCGCAAACGGCTCGGAAGAGCCGGAGCAGGGCGGCCCCTCCCGCGCCGGAGGCCGGGATGTCGGTCCTCCCGGGCAGGATGGAGGGCGTGACGACGGCGATGACGGGGTTCGGCGCGGCGACGCGGGAGTGGTTCGGCGCCGCCTTCGCCGCGCCCACCGCCGCCCAGACCGGCGCCTGGAGTTCCGTATCGGCGGGGCGCAGCGCGCTGGTCGTCGCCCCCACCGGCTCGGGCAAGACGCTGGCCGCGTTCCTCTGGTCGCTCGACCGGCTGGCCCGCGAGCCCGCCCCGGCCGACCCCCGGCACCGGTGCCGGGTGCTCTACGTCAGCCCGCTCAAGGCCCTCGCGGTTGACGTCGAGCGCAACCTGCGCACACCCCTGACGGGCATCCGGCAGGCCGCCACCCGGCTCGGCGTCGCCCCGCCGGAGATCACCGTCGGGATGCGCACCGGCGACACCCCCGCCGACGAGCGGCGGGCCTTCGCCCGCACCCCGCCGGACATCCTCATCACCACGCCGGAGTCGCTGTTCCTGCTGCTCACCTCCGCCGCCCGCGACTCCCTGCGCGGCGTGCAGACCGTGATCGTCGACGAGGTGCACGCGGTCGCCGGCACGAAACGCGGGGCCCACCTCGCACTGTCCCTGGAGCGCCTGGACGAGCTGCTGCCCGCCCCGGCGCAGCGGATCGGCCTCTCCGCCACCGTCCGGCCGGTCGACGCGTGCGCCCGCTTCCTCGGCGGCGCCCGCCCCGTCGACGTGGTCGCCCCACCCAGCGCGAAGACGATCGAGGTCAGCGTCCAGGTCCCGGTGCAGGACATGACCCGCCTCGACGAGCAGGCGCCGCCCGAGGACGACCTCGGCGGTCTCGGCACCCGTCGGGCCTCCATCTGGCCGGCGGTGGAGGAGCGGGTCTTCTCCCTGGTCAGGGCGCACCGTTCGACCATCGTCTTCACCAACTCCCGGCGTTCCGCCGAGCGCCTCTGCGCCCGGCTCAACGAGCTGGCCGGCGAGGAGCTGGCCGCCGGAGGGCCGGCCGGCGAAGGGCCCGCCGGCGGAACCGCGCAGCCCGCGCTGCGCGACGGGCGGGCGCCCGCGGAGCTGATGGCGCAGGCCGGCGCGGCGGCCGGCGCCCCGCCCGTGATCGCCCGCGCCCACCACGGCAGCGTCTCCCGGGAGGAGCGCAAGCACATCGAGGAGGCCCTCAAGTCCGGGCAGCTGCCCGCCGTCGTCGCCACCTCCAGCCTGGAGCTGGGCATCGACATGGGCGCCGTCGACCTGGTGGTGCAGATCGAGGCGCCGCCCAGCGTGGCCGCCGGGCTGCAGCGGGTCGGCCGGGCCGGGCACCAGGTCGGCGCGGTCTCCCGTGGCGTGGTCTTCCCCAAGCACCGGGGCGACCTGCTCTCCTGCACCGTGGTCGCCGAGCGGATGGCCGACGGGGCCATCGAGGAGCTGCACCACCCCCGCAACCCGCTCGACGTGCTGGCCCAGCAGATCGTGGCGATGGTGGCGCTGGAGCCGTGGCGGGTCGACGACCTGGCGGTCGTGGTCCGCCGGGCGGCCCCCTTCGCCGAGCTGCCCGACTCGGCGCTGCACGCCGTGCTCGACATGCTCTCCGGCCGCTACCCGTCGACCGCGTTCGCGGAGCTGCGGCCCCGGCTGGTCTGGGACCGCGCCACCGACACGCTCACCGGCCGGCCCGGCGCGCAGCGGCTCGCCGTGACCAGCGGCGGCACGATCCCCGACCGGGGGCTCTTCGGCGTCTTCCTGGCCGGGGCCGAGCGGGCCGCCCGGGTCGGTGAGCTGGACGAGGAGATGGTCTACGAGTCCCGGGTCGGCGACGTCTTCCTGCTCGGCTCGTCGTCCTGGCGGATCGAGGAGATCACCCCCGACCGGGTGCTGGTCTCCCCGGCCCCGGGGCAGGCGGCGAAGATGCCGTTCTGGAAGGGCGACCAGCTCGGCCGCCCCGTCGAGCTGGGCCGGGCCATCGGCGCCCGGGTCCGGACCCTGCTGCGGCAGGACGACGAGACGGCGGTCGCGGCGCTGCGCGCCGGCGGCCTGGACGACTGGGCCGCGGGCAACCTGATGGCCTACCTGCGCGAACAGCGCGCCGCCACCCGGTCCCTGCCCGACGACCGCACGGTGGTGGTCGAACGGTTCCGCGACGAGCTGGGCGACTGGCGGCTGGCCGTGCACAGCGTGCTCGGCGCCCGGGTCAACGGGCCGTGGGCGCTGGCCATCGGCCGCCGGCTCGCCGAGCGCTACGGCGTGGACGCGCAGGTGATGCCGTCCGACGACGGCATCGTGGTCCGCCTGCCCGACACGGCCGACGAGCCACCCGGCGCCGACGTGGTCGTCTTCGAGCCGGAGGAGATCGCCCAGCTCGTCGAGGAGTCGGTCGGCACGTCCGCGCTCTTCGCGTCCCGGTTCCGCGAGTGCGCCGCCCGGTCGCTGCTGTTGCCCAGGCGCGACCCACGGCGCCGCCAACCGCTGTGGCAGCAGCGCCAGCGCGCCGCCCAACTGCTCGACGTCGCCCGCGAGTACGCCGACTTCCCGGTCACCCTGGAGGCCGCCCGGGAGTGCCTCCAGGACGTCTTCGACCAGCCGGCGCTGGCCGAGCTGATGCGCGACCTGGCCGCCCGCAAGGTGCGCCTGGTCGAGGTGGAGACCGCCCAGCCGTCGCCGTTCGCCCGGTCGCTGCTCTTCGGCTACGTCGGGGCGTTCCTCTACGAGGGCGACGCGCCGCTGGCCGAGCGCCGGGCCGCCGCGCTGGCACTGGACTCGACCCTCCTCGGCGAGCTGCTCGGCCGGGTCGACCTGCGGGAGCTGCTCGACCCGGCGGTGCTGGCCGAGACCGAGCGGCAGCTGCGCTGGCTGACCGAGCAGCGCCGCCCGCGCGACGCGGAGGACGTGGTCGAGCTGCTCCGCGTGGTCGGCGACCTCTCCGAGGCGGAGCTGGCCGAGCGGGGCGCCTCCCCCGGCTGGCTGACCGAGCTGGCGGCGGCGCGGAGGGTGCTGCGCGTACGCGTCGCCGGCGAGGAGCGCTGGGTGGGCATCGAGGACGCCGCCCGGCTGCGCGACGCCCTCGGCGTGGCCCTGCCCGTCGGGGTGGCCGAGGCCTACCTCGCCCCCGTGGTCGATCCGCTCGGTGACCTGGTCGCCCGCTACGCGCGTACGCACGGGCCGTTCGCCGCCGCCACCTGCGCCGCCCGCTTCGGGCTCGGCGTCTTCGTGGTCGAGCAGACGCTGCGCCGGCTCGCCGCCACCGGGCGGGTGGTCGCCGGCGAGTTCACCCCCGACACGGCCGGCAGCCAGTGGTGCGACGCGGAGGTGCTGCGGCTGCTGCGCCGCCGTTCCCTGGCCGCGCTGCGCCGGGAGATCGAGCCGGTGCCGCCCCGCGCGCTGGCCACGTTCCTGCCCCGCTGGCAGCAGGTGGGCTCGTCCGCGCGGGGGGTGGAGGCGGTGGCCGCCGCCGTGGAGCAGTTGCAGGGGGCGGCGGTGCCGGCGTCGGCGCTGGAACGGCTGGTGCTGCCCGGCCGGGCCGCCGACTACTCCCCCGCCCTGCTCGACGAGCTCTGCGCCAGCGGCGAGGTGCTGTGGGCCGGCTCCGGGGCCATCTCCGGCGGGGACGGCTGGGTCACCCTCGCCTACGCGGACGTCGCCCCGCTGCTGCTTCCCCCGCCCGACGAGGCGCTCGCCCGCACCCCGCTGCACGACGCGGTCCTGGACGCGCTCGGCGACGGGCAGGCGCTGTTCTTCCGGTCGCTGTCCGACCGGGTCGGCTCGACCGACGACGCCGCGCTGGCCGCCGTCGTCTGGGACCTGGTGTGGGCCGGTCACCTCACCAACGACACCCTGGCGCCGTTGCGCGCGGCGCTCGGCGGCGGCGGGGCGCACAAGTCCCGGGCCACCGCGCCGCGCACCCGCTACCGGCGTCCCGGGCGGGTGGCCCTGCCGACGCGTGGCGGCCCGCCGACCGTCGCCGGCCGCTGGTCGCGCCTGCCGGAACGCGACACCGACCCGACCCGTCGCGCCGCGGCCCTGGCCGACGTGCTGCTCGAACGGCACGGCGTGGTGACCCGGGGCGCGGTGCTGGCCGAGCAGGTGGCCGGCGGCTTCGCCGCCGTCTACCCGGTGCTCTCCGCGCTGGAGGAGCGCGGCGCCGCACGGCGCGGCTACTTCGTCGAGGGCCTGGGCGCGGCGCAGTTCGCGGTGCCGGGCGCGGTCGACCGGATCCGGGCGTTGGCCGAGCCGACCGACGGCTCCCGGGGGCGCGGCGGGCCCGCCCTGGTGCTCGCCGCGACGGATCCGGCCAACCCGTACGGCGCGGCGCTGCCCTGGCCGGAGCGGGTGGTCGACTCGGGCGACGGGGCCGTCCCGGCGACGGGGCACCGGGCGGGACGCAAGGCCGGCGCCGTGGTGGTGCTGGTCGCCGGCGACCTGGTGCTCTACGTCGAACGCGGCGGGCGGACCATCCTCTCCTTCGCCGACGACACCGACCTGCTGGCGGCGGCCGGAAAGGCGCTCGCCGACGCGGTCCACTCCGGCGCGTTGGGTGCGATGTCGGTGGAGCGGGCCGACGGCGAGGCGGTGCGTTCCTCGCCGCTGCGCGACGCCCTCACCGCCGCCGGCTTCCGGGCCACCCCGCGCGGCCTGCGCCTGCGCGGCTGACCCCGCGCCGACCCGGCCGGGCCCGCCAGGGCAAGTCGAGGAGGGTGGGGGCCCCGGCCCGGACGGTCAGCGAAGGCTCGTGAGGACCTTCTCGTAGCGGGCGCGGTCGGCGGCGGGGGTCTTCGCCTCCAGGTAGTTGAGCACCACCGTGCCCCGCCGGAACGACTGGCCGCCCCACGTCTCGGCGACGTCGCTGGCGCTGGTCTCGTCGGGGAAGACGTAGACGGTGACGGCGTCGGTGGCGACCAGCTCGGAGCAGCCCAGGCCGAGCCCGTCCGGACCGCACTCGACCGACCGGTCCCGGGGGTTCGGCACCTTCAGCCCGGCGGCCTTGAACGCGTCGACGACCTGCCGCGCACCGGGCGTGCCGGTCGGCCGGACCGGCAGCTTCACCGGCGGCGGGCTGGCGGGGCGACGCCCGGTCGACCCGCCGGTGCTCGGGGCGGCCGGGCCCACCCTGCTCGGCGAAGCGGCCGGCGGGGCGGGCCGCGTCGGCGTCGGCGCGCCCGTCGGGCCCGCCGACGGGACGGCGGCCGGG
>NZ_JBAKHL010000060.1:0-37667 GCF_036902715.1 Micromonospora sp. CPCC 205546 | reverse complement strand
TATCGGGTTGGCAGTGTGGAGTTGCTGGTCAGGCATTGTCGGGTGGTGGTGGGGCGTGAATCCGTCATCCGGGCCGGATGAACGGCGCACGGCCGTACGGGGAAAGGTGCCCGTGAGCTGCCGAAGTTTGTCCCCCCGGCGGGTGTGGGGCAATTCCCCCGGGCCGCTGCGTCCGCCGGCGGATGGTCGGTGACCCCTGTCGCGCAGCGCCTTCCCCGGGTGCGGGCCACCCCGTTGACGAAGGGCGTCCGGCGCGTGGCCGGCCGGATCGGGTATTGACAGAAGTCACCGGATCTGCCGCGCCTGACAGGTATGAGCGATTCATGAATCGGCTGTGATGAACCTTCGCCCAGACCATGAGCGCAGGCCTTGTTGAAACACACCCCCGTCCAGCAGGTTTAAGTGGCGATCCGCACCACCGGGCCAAGCTGTGCGAGAGGGGACTCCCATGTCCGTCAATGCGACCGAAATCCTCAATGCCTTCTTCTTCGACGGTGCCGAGGCCCCGGCGGAGGGCGACCTCCGAATCGACGTCGTGGACAGCTGGACCACCAGCGACCTGGCGGCGGTCCGGCCCACCACCATCAGCTGGAGCGAGGCCCGGGCCGACACCGGCCGCTGACGCGGTGCGACCGGCACCGGCGACCACGAGCTGACGAGCGGGGGTACGACAGATGACGGACACCGAGCTGTGGGTGCGACGGTTCCACCCGGCGGACGAGGCGGCGACCAGGCTGCTGTGCCTGCCGCACGCCGGCGGATCGGCGAGCTACTTCGCCCGGGTGGCCAGGACGCTCGCACCCGAGGTCGACGTGCTCGCCGTCCAGTACCCCGGTCGCCAGGACCGGTTGCGGGAGCCGGGCCTCACCTCGGCCCACGAGATCGCGGACCGACTGGTGGCGGCGCTGCTGCCGCTGGTCGACCGGCCGGTCACCGTCTTCGGCCACAGCCTCGGCGCGACCATCGGCTTCGAGGTCGCGCTGCGACTGCGGCGGGCGGGCGTCGGCCCGACCGCGCTGTTCGTCTCCGGCAGGCGGGCGCCGCACCTCCACAAGGATGAGCGGACCCACCTGCGGGACGACGCCGGCCTGATCGCCGAGGTGCGCGCCCTGGCGGGCACCGACAGCGCGCTGCTGGAGGACGAGGACGTGCTGCGGATGGTCCTGCCGGCCATCCGCTCCGACTACGCGGCGGCCGAGACCTACGAGTACCGGCCGGGGCCACGCCTGGACTGCCCCATCGTCGCGCACATCGGCGACAGCGACCCGCGGGTGACCGTCGACGAGGCGAAGGCGTGGCGGGAACACACCGACGCGGCGTTCGACCTCGTCGTCCACCCGGGCGGCCACTTCTATCTCAACGACAACATGTCCGCGGTGCTGCGCAGCATCAGGGCGCACACCCGGTCGCTCAGCTCGGCCTCGCGCGGCGCCGTCACGGTCGCCCACGCCGAACAACCGGGGTGAGTCGCCGGTCGACCCGAGCCTCAGGAGTGTCCGGAGGTGACCCACATGGCACTGATCGAGAGAGAACACCTGCTGTCCGACCTCGCCGAGACGTACGCGACGGCGGCCGAGGGCCAGGGCCGGGTCGCGCTGGTCGACGGCGGCGTCGCCAGCGGGAAGACCCGACTGGTGAACGCCCTGGCCGAGCTGGCCGCCGACGACGGCGCACTCGTGCTGACCGCGGCCTGCTCGGTCGCGGAGAGCACGATCCCCCTGGGGGTGGTGGGACAGTTGTTCCACAGCCTCCGGGCCCAGACCACCTCGACCGACCACCTGCCGCTGCTGCGGCGGGACGCCGGGCCGGCGGTGGACCAGGGCGCCGCCACCCTGCGGCACGGTGACGGGCAACTGCTGGAGGACGTCTGCCAGGTCCTCCTCGACGCCGCCGCCGACCGGCCCCTGGCGGTGGTCGTCGACGACGTCCAGTTCGCGGATCCCCTGTCGTTGCAGGCGCTGCTCTACCTGCAACGGCGTATCCGTTTCGCGCGGGTGCTGCTCGTGCTGAGCGGGTGCGTCGGCGCGCGGCCCGAGGCGGCGGTGTTCCGGGCGGAGCTCACGCGGCAGCCGCACTGCCGCCACCTGCGGCTGCTCCCGCTGTCGCCCGAGGGCGTCGGCCAGCTGCTCGCCGAGCGGATCCGCCCGGAGGCCGCCCGGCGGCTCGCCGCCTCGGCGCACGCCGTCAGCGGCGGCAACCCGATGCTCGTGCACGCGCTGCTCGACGACGCCCTCACCGGCACCGACGGGGACGTCGCGCCGACGGTGGGCGAGTCGTTCGTGCAGGCCGCGCTCGCCTGCCTGCACCGCAGCGACCCCCGGCTGCTCGACGTGGCCCGTGCGCTCGCGATCGTCGGCCCGTCCGCCCCCGCCGACCTCGTCACCGGCCTGGTCGGGCTCTGCGCGGCGACCACCCGGCAGGTGCTCGGCGCGCTCACCGAGGCGGGCCTCACCCGGGGGCACTCCTACCACCATCCGGCCGTGCGCGCCGCGGTGCTCGACGACTGCCCGCCGCAGACGCAGTCGGCACTGCGCTCGCGGGCCGCGCGCCTGCTCCACGAGGACGGCGCGTCCGCCGCCGAGGTGGCCGCGCACCTGGTGGGCGTCGGCGAGCCGGTGGGGCCCTGGGCCACGCCGGTGCTGGTCGCGGCGGCCGGGGAGGCCGTCGTCGGCGGCGCCGTACGGCACGCCGCGGACTGTCTCGAACTCGCGCTGAGGTCCACCCAGGACGATCGCGAGCGGGCGGCCGTGGAGGCGGGCCTCGTCAGGGTGCACTGGCGCAGCGACCCCGAGGCGGTGCCGCGTCACCTGTCCTCCCTGGCGGAGGCGGCACGCGCCGGCCTCCTCGACGAGTCCGACACGCTCCTGCTCGCCCGGTCGCTCGCCTGGCAGGGCCGGTACGACGAGGCGGCGCAGGCGCTCGGCCGGGTCGGTGACCTCACGACGCACCCCGATCCGGACCTCGGGGCCGAGCACCTCGCCACCCGGGAGTGGCTGCGGCAGTGCCACCCGCACGGCGGCGACGCTCCCGGCGACCCCGGCCGGGACGCGGCGGTCGACCACGCCGAGGAGGTCCTGCAACGCGCCCGACCCGGTGACTCCCTGCTGGAGTCGGTGTGGCACGCGCTGCGGGTGCTGATCCGCGCCGACCACCTCGACCGTGCCGCCGACTGGTGCGAGAAGCTGGCCGAGGAGGCCGAGTCGCACGAGATCACGAGCTGGCGGGCGGTGCTGACCGACGTGCGGGCCGCGCTCGCCCTGTGCCGCGGCGACCTCGCCGCCGCCGAGCGGCACGCGCGCGACGCACTGGCCACGATGTCGTCCGCCGCCTGGGGCGTCGCCGTCGGCTCGCCGCTCGCGCACCTGGTGCTCGCCTGCACGATGACCGGGCAGCTGGCCGGCGCCGAGGCGGCCCTGCGGGAGCCGACGCCGGCCGCGATGCGCCGGAGCCTGTTCTGGCCGCAGTACCTGCGGGCGCGCGGCGTCTACTACGACGCCGTGGACCGGCGGCACGCCGCGCTCGCGGACTTCCAGACCACCGGGCAGCTGGTGGTGGGCTGGGGCGCCGACGACCCCTGCACGCTGCCGTGGCGGGTCGACCTCGCCCGGCTGTACGTGCGGATGGGGCGGGCGGACCAGGCCCGCAAGCTGGTCACCGAGCATCTCGCGCTGCCGGGCGGCGACGCCCCGCGGGCCAAGGGCATGGGTCTGCGGGCACTGGCGGCGGCGTACGCGCCCAAGCAACGCCAGGTGCTGCTGCGCGAGGCGATGGACCTGCTGCACGCCAGCGGGGACCGGCACGAGCTGGCGCACGTCTTCGCGGACCTGAGTCAGACCGGGCACGCCCTGGGCGAGTTCGGTCGCGCCAAGATGATGGGCGCACACGCCCTCCAACTCGCCGAGGGCTGCCACGCCGAGCTGCTGCGGCGCAAGCTCAAGCCGTCCGACGAGACCCTGGACACCGGGGTCGCCAGCGCGAAGGACGGGTTCGCCACGCTGACCGACGCCGAGCGCCGCGTCGTGAACCTGGCCGCCCGCGGGCACACCAACCGGGAGATCGGCGACCGGCTCTTCATCACCGTCAGCACCGTCGAGCAGCACCTGACGCGGGCCTACCGGAAGCTGAAGATCAGCACGCGTACCGAGCTGGTGCACATCGACCCGCCGAAGGGCGCGCGAGGCGCGCGACGCCGGCGTGTCGCCCCGGTCGGCTCGTCCTCCGGCGGCGACAAGGAAACCACGATGCGATCGGACACGCCATGACCGTTGCCGAGGACGAACAGGTCGGTACCCGGGAGCGCGCGCTCGCCCGGCAGATACTCGAACTGGTCTTCCGCTTCCGCCGTCTCGAGCACGCCGACGACCCGTGCGGGGCGCGGCCGTGCGACGCCTGCTTCGCCGTCCACGAGGACCGGGTGGGCCGCTACCTGCGCAGCGGCGAGCCGCTGCACTTCGTGCTGCCGGCGTTCCCCGCCAAGTCGCGCAACCCGGAGAAGGTGGTCGGGTCGCTGCCCGACCTCGGTGAGCGGATCTCCGTGGAGTTCCTCCAGTCCTTCTGCGAGCAGGTCAGCCACTACCACCCGACGGGCGCGCGCATCCTCATCTGCTCCGACGGCCACGTCTTCTCCGACCTGCTGGGCATCCCCGACGAGGACGTGACCGCGTACCGCAGCGAGCTGCAGCGCATCATCGACCAGACCGGCGCCTCCGCGGTGTCGATGTACTCGCTCGACGACGCCTTCGGGGCGATGCCCTACGACGACATGCGCCGGCTGCTGCTCGACGGGTACGCCACGCCCCCGGAGGAGATCCGCGCCGAGGTGCTCACCGACGTGGGCGCCCGGTCGCTGTTCAACGGCATGCACCGGTTCATGCTCGAGGACCAGGCCCCGCTCTACCCCGGCCTGAGCCGGACGAAGCTGCGCGAGCACTGCAAGGAGTTCGCCTACCAGATGATCCGGCGCAGCCGGGCCTGGGGAGACCTGGTCGGCACGAGGTTCCCCGACTCGCTGCGGCTGTCGATCCACCCGCAGCCCCGGCACGCCGAGAAGATCGGCCTGCACCTCATCCGCACCAGGGACAGCTGGCTCACGCCGTGGCACGGCGTCGTCCTCGACGACGGCGTCACCCTGACGCTGGTCAAGCGCAGCCAGGCCGAGAACGACCGGGCCTCGCTCGTCTGGCGCAACGGCCGGCCCAGCCACTACGTCAACCCCCACTTCCGGCAGGAGGAGATCGCGTCATGACCACGGCAGACGAGCTGCGGGTGCAGCGGGTGCCGCTGGCGCCGTTCGGCACGCTGGTGACGGCGCAGGACGACGGGGCCGACCTGCGGGACGTCGCGCCCGCGACGCTGGAGCGCTGGACGATCGAGTCGAAGGTGGTCGTGCTGCGCGGCTTCCCCCTGCTGAGCAGGGAGGACCTCGTCGCCTACTGCGAGAGCTGGGGCGAGGTGCTGACCTGGGACTTCGGTGCCGTGCTGGACCTGGTGGTCCAGGAGGACCCGAAGAACTACCTGTTCAGCCGCACCGACGTGCCGTTCCACTGGGACGGCGCGTTCGCGCGGGCCGCACCGCGGTACTTCCTCTTCCAGTGCGTCGAGGCGCCGGTGCCGGGCGGCGGTGGCGAGACGGTGTTCTCCGACAGCACCGACGTGATCCGGCGCGCCTCGCCCGAGCTGGTGCGCGAGTGGGCGGCGACCGAGGTCAGCTACCGCACCGAGAAGCTCGGCTACTACGGCGGCGAGACCGTGTCGCCCCTGCTCGCCACGCACTCGGAGACCGGCGAGACGATCATGCGGTACGGCGAGCCGCTCGACCCCGAGCGTTACCGCAACCCGGTGTGGGTGTCCATCGGCGGCAGATCGGCGCAGGAGGCCGAGCCGTTCATGGCCGACCTGCGCGACCGGCTGCACCACCCGGACGTCTGCTACCACCACGAGTGGGTCGACGGCGACATCGTCGTGGTCGACAACCAGGCGCTGCTGCACGGTCGCAACGCCTTCCGCGGCAACTCCTCCCGACACCTGCAGCGGATCCAGATCCTCTGACCACGGTCGGGGCCGCTCGCGGGCGCCACCCGAGGTCCTCAACCCCGAAGGAAGACACCATGACCGTCGACGAGGCGCGCACCGGCGCGTCCACACCGGCGCCCACCACCGCGCGGCGCCCGATCTACCACTCCATCCGCATCCGCCGGGTCGAGTTCCTGCCGGTGATGCTGGCCATCTACGCGATCCCGTCGCTGCTGTCGGTCGACGACCGGGGCACCCTGGCCTCGGTCCACTTCGCACTGGTGATCGTGATGGCGCTGTCCATCATGCACTTCATCGACATGACCAACGCGTACGCCGACCGTGACGTCGACGCCGTGTACAAGACGTGGCTGTCCCAGGCGGTGTACGGGCTGGGGCTGCGCAACGTCCGCTGGCAGATCGCCGCCACCGGCGCGGGCGTGCTCGCCCTCGCGGCCTACTTCACGTTCCGCACCGGGCACTGGGACATCCTGCCCCTGGTCGCGTTCACCCTCTGGATCGGCGCCCAGTACTCCATCCCGCCGGTCCACCTGAAGAGCTCCGGCGTGGGGCAGATCCCCGGCCTCGCCGCGGTGCTGATCTGGCTGCCCATGCTCGTCGTCGTCCGGTCCGTGCCCGGTGAGCTGTCGTGGCCGCTGCTGGCCGTGATCATCGGATTCGGGCTGAACCAGGTCGGCATCGTCATGGTCAACACCGCCGAGGACTGGCCGGAGGACGCCGCCTTCAACATCCGCACCTGCGTACGCGCGCTGGGCCTGTCCCGCGCGATGGCGGTCGCGAGCGGGCTGATCGCGGTCGGCGGCTCCACGGTGTGCGTGTCGGTGCTCGCCATCGGCGGCTTCACCTGGGGGGCCGTGCCGATGATCGCGGCCATCGCGTTCGCGCTGTGGCACGTGTCGGGAACCTGGCGCGGCGTACGCGGCAAGCCCCTCGCGGACGCGCTCGCGTTCCTGCGGCCGCGCGCGAAGCTGGTGCCGTTGCAGGTGGCGAGCACCGGGTGGGGAACCGTGATCGCCGCCGCCTTCGCACAGGCGAGCTGAATCCCCGTGGGGAGGGACACCATGGCGCAGGTCGTGCTGCTCGACGAACAGGGACGGCCGGTGGGCGCCACCGAGGGCGCAACGGTGCACCACCTGCGTACGCCGTTGCACCTGGCGTTCTCCTGCTACGTCTTCACCAGCGACGCGAAGCTGCTGCTCACCATGCGCAGCGACCGGACGCGTACCTGGCCGGGGGTCTGGACGAACTCGTGCTACGGGCACCCCGTGCCGGGGGAACCGGTCCCGGCGGCGGTGACCCGCACCGTACGCGCCGAACTCGGCCTGGCGGCGCCCGCGCCGGAGCTGGTGCTGCCCGCGTTCCGGTACCGCGCCGTGATGGACAACGGCGTGGCGGAGAACGCCGTGTCGCCGGTGTTCCGGGTGGTGACCGACGAGCGTCCGACGCCGGACCCGGCCGCCATCGGCGACTTCGAGTGGGTCGACTGGGCGGACTTCGTGTACGCGGTGGGCACGGGCGACGTCTCGGTGTCGCCGTGGTGCCGCCTGCAGGTCGCCGAGCTGATCGCCCTCGGCGACGATCCGACGCGTTGGCCCACGGCCGACGAGTGCCTCCTGCCCGGAGGGGCGCTGACCGCCACCGCCTGAACGGCGCCCGCCGGCGCGGTGCGGTCGGCCGTCCGCGGCCTGCACCGCGGTCGGCGGAGCCTCCGACGGCCGTCGCGCGCGTGGTCCCACGGCGTTCCGTACCCGTCCATCGTGGTGGGCACGGAACGCCGTCGGCCGTCGCCCTGGGCCTGCGCACCCTCTGCCCCGGTCACGACCCGGTATGGACGGTGGCCTGCACCGTGGACTTCTCGTCCTGCCGCCAGACCCGCAGCGTGCCGCCCGCGTCCCGTAGGCGATCGGCCAGCGCCGGCAGCCCGCTGGCGGCGACGTCGGGGCCGTCGTCGCCGGCGCCGTCGTTGACCACCGTCAGCCGCGCGGCGGACGCCTCGCGGGTGATCTCGATCGTGCACCAGCGCGCCTCGCCGTGGCGTAGCACGTGGGTGGCCGCCTCTCGCAGCACGGACACCAGCGGGCCGGTGAGCGCGGGCGGCAGGTCCTGCGCCGGCTGCGTCACCGTGCACCGTACGCCGGAGTTGCGCAGCACCCGGGCCACCGTGTCCGCCTGCTCCCGCAGACCGACGCTGCGGTAGCCGTGCACGGCCTCGCGCATCCGGGCCTGGGCGGCCGCCGCGAGCGCCCGCATCTCGGCGGTCTCCTTCCTGGTCCGCTCGCCGTCGACCAGTGCCAGCCGCGACGCCAGCTCGGCCTTGAGGACGATCGCCGACAGCTCGTTCGCGAGCAGGGCGTAGACGTCCCGGGCGCACCGCAGCCGCTCCTCGGCCGCCGCCAGGCGGGCCACGGCGTCGCGTCCCACCCGGGCCTGCGCCCGGAACGTCCAGAACCACAGGTGCAGCACGTTCCACATGGCCACGGAGAGCCCGAGCACCACGGTGACGGTCACCGTGTCGCGCACGGGGCCGCCGAGCCACCAGGCCGTCGCCGCGGCGACCAGCACCGTCGCGGCCATCAGGGTCGCCGAGTAGCGCACCGGCAATAGCAGCGGCGCCACCCCGACGAGCGCGGCGCCCACGAACGCCGAGGCCCGCCCCGGGGTGGCGCCGACCGGGCCGACGAGCGGCACGGACAGCACGGCGACCGTGGCGCAGCCGGCGAGCATCCGCCTGACCCCCGCCGCCGGCCACGGCACGACCGACCGGTACAGCGCCCCGACCAGCGCCATGACCAGGAGCAGAACGCCGACCGAGCCGAGCACGATCGCGCGTGGCTCGGGCTCGCGACGCATCTGCAGGGCGGCGAGGAACACGCATGCCGCGATCCCGCCGGCGGCGCCGGCCAGGATGCACAGCCTGGCCCGACGCATACCCGGCGCCGACAGGAAGCGGGCCGGGGCGGCGGGCCGGGTGCGGCCGGCGGGGCGGGTCCCGGTGGCCATCAGCGCCACGGCTTCCGGTGTACGCGTCGCGGGCCGGGCGGCGCCGGCCTGCCTGTCGCCGGACGCACCGACGCGGCCGAATTCGCGGTCGGCGCCGCCCGCCAGATTCCGGTCGGCACGTAACGCATGATATCGGTCACGCTCAGTTCGCGCCCGGGTGGCTCCGACCGAACCGTCGCCTCCTGGGGGCGACGCCACTCGGGCCTCCTCCCGGGGCGGGTCGTCTCGACGATCCGCACTGCCATCGATGGTCTCCGTCCGGTTTCGGTCGTTGCGTCGGGCGTGGACACCCGGCGTCCGCCGCCCCGCGGGCCGCCGGCCGTGCCCGGGCCTCGCCGCGGCGGTCGGTCATCCCGTCAGCATGGCGGTGGTGCCGCGGCGCGGCCCATCCGTCACGTGTCACGCCCGCCCCATGGAGAACTGCACGGGTGAACCGTGCGTTGGCGCGCCGCGGGAGGGGCCGGGGCGGCTCGGAAATTGCCCGTTCCATCGCCCCGAAATCGTTTCCGCCATCGCTCGGTAATTTGTGCGGCGGGGCGTGGCGATCGGTGGCGTACATGATTGCGGTCGATGGCTCGGCTCGGTAATTTGCAGTCACGAAATGCCTCTCCTCTCTGGAGGCTGTTGTGTCCTCATCCGTCGGAATTCTGGGCACCGGATCCTGGGTGCCCGCGCGAGCATTGCCGAACGAGGAAATCGCGCGCCGCGTACCGGGAGCGAGCCCGGAATGGATCGTGCGCAAGACCGCCATTCGTTCGCGCCGTTTCGCGGCGGCGGAGGAGGCCACGTCGGACCTCGCCGTACGGGCAGCCGGGCGCGCGCTGCGCGACGCGGGCCTCGGCATGGACCGCGTCGACTACCTCGTCGTGTCGACGTCGACCCCCGACCACCCGCAGCCGCCGACGGCCTGCCTGGTGCAGGAGCGTCTCGGCGCGTACTCGGCCGCGTGCTTCGACGTCAACGCGGTCTGCGCGGGATTCGTGCACGCCCTGGTCCTGGCGCAGTCGCTGGTGGCCGACCGGCCGGGCACCCACGCCCTCGTGGTGGGCGCCGACGTGTACTCGCGCATCCTGGACTTCGACGACCGGCGTACCGCGGTGCTGTTCGGCGACGGCGCCGGCGCGGCCGTCGTGGGGGCGGTGCCACCGGGGCGAGGCGTCGTCGAGTACGAGCTGGGCAGCAGGGGCGACGCCGGCGAGCTGATCCGGGTGGCGGCGGGCGGCAGCAGGCTTCCGGCGTCGGCGACGACCGTGGCCGAAGGCGACCACTTCTTCCGCATGCGCGGCCGCGGCGTCACCGAGCTCGTCCTGCAGGAGGTCCCGCCGTTCGTGGACAAGCTGCTGGCCAGGGCGGGAGTCGGCGCGGCGGACGTCGCGCACGTCGTGCCGCACCAGCCCAACGGCCTGCTCCTCGACGAACTGGTCCGCGCGTGCGGGCTCACCGCCGCGCACACGCACCGCACGGTGGAGGAGTACGCGAACTGCGGCAGCGCGTCGGTGCCGCTCACCCTCGACCACGCCAACCGCGCCGGGCTGCTCCGCGACGGCGACCTCGTCCTACTGCTGGGATTCGGCGGCGGGATGTCGTTCGGGGCGTGCCTGCTGCGGTGGGGCCGGGCGTCCGGTCCGGACCCCCGCGGTGACCGGTGAGCACGCCGGCCCGCCACCGCACGCCGGAGCCCGCGCCGCCCGCACGGGCGACGGGCCGCCCGGCCGACCCCCGTGCCGGACCAGACCGCCCGAGGGCGGCTCTCCGCCCCCTGCCCACCTGCACGCCAACCCTGTCGACACAGGACGGTTATCAATGAAGACCTTGACGAAGCTCGGCGCGTTCGCGCTCGCCCTGGTGCTGGTGCTCGGGAGCGCCTACACCGTCGGCCGCGTGGTCGGGCCCCCGCCGACCGCGGCACCCGCAGCCGCACCAGCGGCCAAGCCGGCCGCCGTGGCCGAGGAGTCCTCGTACGGCCTGACCCTCACCCACGAGAGCATGAACCTGAAGGTGATCACGGACAACGTCCGGGCGGGCACGAAGCAGACCTTCGCCTTCCAGATCCTGCAGCACGACGGCACGCCGCTGGTGAAGTACAAGCCGCAGCACGAGAAGCTGATGCACCTCATCGTGGCGCGGCGCGACCTGACGAACTTCCAGCACGTCCACCCGAACCTCGGCGCGGACGGCGTGTGGCGGGTGCCGCTGACCTTCGCGGCGGCGGGCGAGTACCGGGTCTTCGCCGACTACATGCCGCTGTGGGGCATCCACGGCGAGACGCTCGGGGCGGACGTGTCGGTCTCGGGCGACTACCGGCCGGAGGCGCTGCCCGCGCCGTCGACCACCTCGACGGTGGACGGCTACACGGTGACCCTCGGCGGCGAGCTCAAGCCCGGCAAGAGCGGCAAGCTGACGCTCAGCGTCGCGAAGGACGGCAAGCCGGTCACCGACCTGGAGCCGTACCTCGGCGCGTTCGGGCACCTGGTCGCGCTGCGCGACGGCGACATGGCGTACCTGCACGTCCACCCCGACGGCACACCGGGCGACGGGAAGACCGCTCCCGGTCCGGACATCCTGTTCCACGCCACCGCGCCCAGCTTCGGCGACTACCGGCTGTTCCTGGACTTCCAGCACCAGGGCGTCGTGCGCACCGCGTCGTTCACCCTGCGCGTGAACGGCCCCAACCCGCCGCCGCACGGCCTGACCGAGGAGGCCTTCGCGGCGGCCAAGGCCCGCAACGAGGAGGCCGTACGCAACGGCGGAGCCGCTGTCCCCGCCGACACGACCGGCGGCGGCACCGAGGGGGGCACCGAGCATGGCCACGGCTGAGAACCACCTGGAACTGCTGATCGGCGGCATGACGTGCGCGGCCTGCGCGGCGCGCATCGAGAAGCGCCTCAACTCGATCGAGGGGGTGGAGGCGACCGTCAACTACGCCACCGAGAAGGCGAAGGTGCTGGTCCCGCCCGGCGTCACGCAGGCGCGGGTGATCGCCGCCGTCGAGGAGATCGGCTTCACGGCCCGGCCGGTGAAGCCGCGCACGGCCAGAACCGAGAACCACCTCGAACTGCTGATCGGCGGCATGACGTGCGCGGCCTGCGCGGCGCGCATCGAGAAGCAGCTCAACTCGATCGAGGGGGTGGAGGCGACCGTCAACTACGCCACCGAGAAGGCGAAGGTGCTGGTCCCGCCCGGCGTCACGCAGGCGCGGGTGATCGCCGCCGTCGAGGAGATCGGCTTCACGGCCCGGCCGGTGCACCCGCCCGCCGCGCCGGCGGCGGACGCCGAGGATACGGCGGCCACCCAGGAGGCCGAGCACGACCGTGAGCTGCGCGCCGCCCGCCACCGCCTCTGGGTCGTCGCCGTGCTGGCGGTGCCGGTCATCGCGATGTCGATGTTCTCCCAGCTGCAGTTCGAATACTGGCAGTGGGCCTGCCTGACGTTGAGCGCGCCGGTCGTGGTGTGGGGCGCGTGGCCGTTCCACCGGGCCGCCTTCGCCAACCTCCGGCACGCCGCCGCGTCGATGGACACGTTGGTCTCGGTGGGCACGCTGGCCGCGTTCGCGTGGTCGCTGTACACGCTGTTCCTCGGCACCGCCGGCGAACCCGGCATGCGGCACCCGTTCCGGATCACCCTGGAGCGGACGCCCGGCGAGGGCAACATGTACCTGGAGGTCGCCGCGGGTGTGACCCTGTTCATCCTCTGCGGCCGGTACTTCGAGGCCCGCGCGAAGCGCCGCTCCGGCGCCGCGCTGCGCGCGCTGCTGTCGCTAGGCGCCAAGGACGTGACGGTGCTGCGCGACGGCGTCGAGGCGACCGTGCCGATCTCGGCGCTCGCGGTCGGCGACCGGTTCCTGGTGCGGCCGGGGGAGAAGGTGGCGACCGACGGGGTCGTGGAGGAGGGCTCCTCCGCCGTCGACGCGAGCATGCTGACCGGTGAGTCCGTGCCCGTCGAGGTGCGGCCGGGCGACGAGGTCGTCGGCGCCACGGTGAACGCCGGCGGACGGCTCGTCGTACGCGCCACGCGGGTCGGCGGCGAGACGCAGCTCGCGCAGATGGCCAAGCTCGTCGAGGAGGCGCAGACCGGCAAGGCCGCCGTCCAGCGGCTCGCCGACCAGGTGTCGGCCGTGTTCGTGCCGGGGGTGATCGCGCTGTCGCTCGCCACGCTGGGCTACTGGCTCGGCTCCGGGCAGCCGGCGGCGGCGGCGTTCACCGCGGCCGTGGCCGTGCTGATCATCGCCTGCCCGTGCGCGCTGGGGCTGGCGACGCCCACCGCGCTGCTGGTCGGCACCGGTCGGGGCGCGCAGCTCGGCATCCTCATCAAGGGACCGCAGGTGCTGGAGTCCACGCGGACCGTCGACACCGTCGTGCTCGACAAGACCGGCACGGTGACCACCGGCGAGATGTCCGTCGTGGAGGTCGTACCGGTCGACGGGGAGAGCGAGGTCGAGCTGCTGCGGCTCGCCGGCGCCCTGGAGAGCGCGTCGGAGCACCCGATCGCCCGGGCCGTCGTCGCGGGCGCGCGGGAACGGTGCGGGGAGCTGCCCGCCGTGGCGGACTTCGCGAGCGAGGCCGGCGTCGGTGTGCGCGGCACGGTCGACGGGCGCGAGGTCATCGTCGGCCGGGCGTCGCTGCTGGGCGCCTGGGCGTCCGAGCTGCCCGCCGAGCTGGCCGCCGCCAGGGCGACGGCCGACGCGGCGGGACGTACGTCGGTCATGGTCGGCTGGGACGGCGCGCTGCGCGGGATCCTCGTCGTGTCCGACCGGGTCAAGCCCACCAGCCGGACGGCGGTGGCGCAGTTCAGGCGGCTGGGCCTGCACCCGATCCTGCTGACCGGCGACAACGCGGCGGTGGCGGCGGCGATCGCGGCGGAGGTCGGGATCGACGACGTGGTCGCCGAGGTGCTTCCCGCGGGCAAGGTCGATCTGGTCAAGCGGCTGCAGGCCGACGGCAAGGTCGTCGCGATGGTCGGCGACGGCGTCAACGACGCCGCCGCGCTCGCGCAGGCCGACCTGGGCATCGCCATGGGCACCGGCAGCGACGTCGCGATCGAGTCGGGCGACCTGACGGTGGTACGCGGTGACCTGCGGGTGGTCGCCGACGCCATCCGGCTGTCGCGCCGCACCCTCGCCACGATCAAGGGCAACCTGTTCTGGGCCTTCGCGTACAACGTCGCGGCCATTCCGCTCGCCGCCAGCGGGCTGCTCAATCCGATGCTGGCGGGTCTGATCATGGCCGGCAGTTCGGTGTTCGTGGTGTCGAACAGCCTGCGGCTGCGCCGGTTCAAGGCGCTCGCGGGCAACGACCTCCCGGATCGGGCCGACACGGTCGAGGCGTCGCGCGCGGCGATGGTCACCGCTTCCTGACCCGTGCACGTGTCGCGCGGGCGGGCCCCGCACGGAAGAGAACGGAGCCGCACCATGGCCGAGCCGAGCCGGCTCGCGGAGGATCCTCAGCTCCTGCTGCTGCACGCGGCCGGGCTGAACCGGGCGAGCTGGGACGCCGTCGTCGAACGCATCCCCGGGTTCGCCCGGACCCTCGCGATCGACCTGCCCGGCCACGGCAGCGTGCCGGGGCTCGCGTGCGACCGGGACGTCGTGCCGAGGCTCGCCGAGTACGTCGCGGAGCGGATAGCCGCGCTGGGACTGCGCCGGCCGCACGTGGTCGGGCACTCGCTCGGCGGGGTGATCGCGCTCGAACTGGCGCGGCGGGTGCCCGTCGCGGCGGTGACCGCCCTGTGCAGCATCGGGTTCCGGGCGGCCAGCCACGCCTCGATCTGCGTGGTGCGGACCCGGGCGATCCTGCGGCTGACCGCCGCGGTGGGACCGAGGACACGCGGGCGGCTGCTCACCAGGGGAGTGGTCCGCAGGATGGTCATGGGCAGCGTGTCGGCCCGGCCCGCGGCACTGCGAGCGGAGGTGGCCGCCGCCGACGTGACGTCGATGATCACCAGTGACCTGTCCGCCCTGGCCGGGTCCGCGGGGCTCTACTCGTTCCGCGGTGACGCCGCCGACACGACGCCGGTGAACCTCGTGTGGGCCGACCAGGACCGCGTCGTCCCGTTGCGCGACGCGCTGCGGGCCCGGCAGGTGCTCCCCAGGGCGCAGCACTTCGTCATCCCCGGCAGCGGTCACTTCGTCGTACGCGACGACCCGCACGGCGCCGCTGCCGTCATCCATGCCTGTCACACCCAGGTGCTGCGGGAAAGGCAGGCCGAGAATCGCAGAGGAGCCCGCGGAAATGTGAACCCACGGCGCGGTAATTGAGCTGGCAATTCGGCCCCGCACATCCGTCGGGGCGGGAACTGTTGACCGACCGGACGCGACTACTGAGGTACCCGCACCCGGGACCACCGCTCAGAGGAGTGCGAATGAAAATCACCCCGCAGGCTGGAAAGAAGTTCGGCGTGATCGTGGAGGGTTTCGACGCGGAAACCGCCTCGGCGCAGGACATCGTCGAGCTGAAGAAGGCCATCTACTCGAACAAGATCGTCGTACTGAAGAACCAGGACCTGTCGCCGCGGCAGTTCCTGGCGCTCGGCCAGCGGCTGGGCCGGGTCGCGGAGTACTACGAGCCGGTCTACCACCACCCCGAGGTGAAGGAGGTGTTCGTCTCCTCCAACGTCAAGGAGGAGGACGGCCGCCAGATCGGGGTGCCGAAGACCGGCAAGTTCTGGCACTCGGACTACCAGTTCATGCCACGCCCGTTCGACATCACCATGATCTACCCGCAGGTCGTGCCGTCGAAGAACCGCGGCACCTACTTCATCAACCTGGCGACGGCCTACGAGCAGCTCTCCGAGGAGCTGAAGCTGGCCGTCAAGGACACCACGGCGACGCACAGCGTGCTGCGCTACTTCAAGATCCGGCCGACCGACGTCTACCGGCCGATCTCGGAGATCATCGACGAGGTCAACGCGAAGACCCCGCCGGTGACGAGCCCGCTCGCGTTCCCGCACCCGCACACGGACGAGACCCTGCTGTACATCAGCGAGGGCTTCACGCTGTCGGTGCAGGACGCCGAGGGCAACGACCGGCCGGAGCTGCTCACGGAGCTGCTCACGGCCACCGGCCAGCTCGACCGCACCTACGAGCACGAGAACATCCACCTCCAGACGTTCGAGAAGGGCGACATGCTCCTCTGGGACAACCAGAGCCTGGTCCACCGGGCGCTGCACACCGCGACGCCGGAGCCGGCCGTGTCCTACCGCGTCACCGTCTACGACGACGTGGACGCCGCTTAGTCCCTCACGGACGTTCGATCCGCGGTGGGATCCGACGGCGTCGACCGTCGGATCCCACCGGTGTCCACATCGCACGAGGTCGGAGAGGCATGACGTGGCAGATCAGTTGACGGCGGCGACGATCAGGGCGGACGTCGCCGAGTTGCTCCACCGTCGCCCGGACGAGTGCTTCGACACGGAGGACCTGTTCGACTGCGGCCTGGACTCGGTGCGGTTGATGACCCTCATGGAGCGGTGGCGCGACGCCGGGGCCCGGGTCAGCTTCGTCGAGCTGGCGGAGCGACCCACGGTGGAGCACTGGGTGAAGCTGCTGGTGGGCCAGGATGACTGAGCCCTTGCCGTTGGGCGCCGCCCAGGAGGGCATCTGGACCGGCCAGCAGTTCGACCCCGACAGCCCCGCCTTCAACACCGCCGAGTACGTGGAGATCCGCGGCCCGGTCGACCTGGGATCGCTGGAGGCGGCGGTGCGCGGGGCGGTCGGCGAGGCCGAGGCGCTGAACGTCGTGTTCGAGGAGGACGCCGACGGGCGCCCGTGGCAGCGCCCGCGCGACGACGGGTCGTGGCCGGTGCACCTGGTCGACACCAGCGCCGAGCCGGATCCCCGCGCCGCCGCGACGGCCTGGATGCGCGCGGACCTCGACACCCCCGTCGACCTGCGCAAGGACCCGCTGTTCCGGCAGGCGTTCCTGCGGCTCGGCCCGGAGCACGTCCTCTGGTACCAGCGCGTGCACCACATCGCCCTGGACGGCTACGGGCTGTCCCTCGTCGCCCGCCGGGTGGCCGAGCTGTACACCGCCCTCGTCGAGGGGCGTGAGCCGCCGCCGCGTACGTTCGGATCGCTGGCCGCCGTCGTCGACGAGGACCGTGCCTTCGCGGACTCGGACCGGTACGTCGCCGCACGCGAGCACTGGACGTCGCGGGCGCGGGACAGGGCGGCGCCGGTGGTGCTCGCCCGCCGCAGCGGGAAGCTGGCGCGGACGGTGCTGCGCGCCACCGCCGACCTCGACGCCGCCGGCGTCGACACGTTGAAGGCCGTCGCCAAGGCCACCGGAACCACGTGGAGCGAGACCCTCGTCGCGGCCTTCGCGGCGTACCTGCACCGGATGACCGGCGCGGACGAGTTGACGCTCGCGCTGCCCGTCATGGCGCGCCTCGGCTCGGTGTCGCTGCGGGTGCCGTGCATGGTGACCAACGTCGTGCCGCTGTGGGTGCGCGTCGAGCCCACCGCCACGCTGGCGGAACTCGCCGGCCAGGTGGCGGCGGAGCTGCGGGCCGGGCGGCCGCACCTGCGCTACCGCTACGAGCAGCTGCGCCGCGACCTGCGGATGGTCGCCAGCGAACGCAAGCTGTTCGGCCCGTCGGTCAACATCATGCCGTTCGACTACGGCCTGCGCTTCGCCGGGCAGCCCGCAGTCGTGCACAACGTCAGCGCCGGGCTCGTCGAGGACCTGGTGGTCCACGTGTACGACCGGGCGGACGGCAGCGGCCTGCGGATCGTCCTCGACGCGAACCCCAACTGCTACGACGACGAGGAACTCACCGGTCACCTGACCCGGTTCCTGGCCTTCCTCCGTCGGGTGACCGACGCCCCCGACGCGCCGGTCGCCGACGCCGACCTGCTGCTCGACGGCGAGCGCCGGCTGCTGCTCCAGGAGTGGAACGACACGGCCCGGCCCCTGCCGGCGGTGACGGTGGACGCGCTCTTCGCGGCCCACGCCGCCGCGACCCCGGACCGGACGGCGCTGGTGGCCGGCGACGCCACGCTCACCTTCGCCGAACTCGACCGCCGCGCCGACCGCCTCGCCCGCCTGCTCGTCGCGCGGGGGGCGGGACCCGACCGGTACGTGGCGCTCCTGCTGCCCCGCACCTCGGAGGCGATCGTGGCGCTGCTCGCCGTGCTCAAGGCCGGCGCCGCGTACGTGCCCGTCGATCCGGACCTGCCCGCCCGGCGGGTCGCGGCGATGCTCGCCGACAGCGCACCCGTCGTGCTGCTCACCACCGAGGCGCTGTGGGCCGGCCACCGGCAGTCGGAGGTCCCGGTCCTGCTCACCGACGCCGCCGCGACCGTCGCGGAGCTGGCCGGGGCGCCCGACGCGCCCGTGCCGGACACCGGTCACGCGCCGCAGCACGCGGCCTGCCTCATCTACACGTCCGGCTCGACCGGCGTGCCGAAGGGCGTCGTGGTGGAGCACCGCGGGCTGGTGAACCTCTTCCACCACCACCGCGACACGATGATCCGGCCCGCGGCCGGCGGCCGGGTGTGCCGGGCCGCGCTGTCCGCGTCGCTGTCGTTCGACACCTCGTGGGAGGGGCTGCTGTGGCTGCTCGACGGCCACGAGCTGCACTTCGTCGACGACGACCGGCGGCGCGACCCCGCCGCGATGCTCGACTACGTCGACCGGCACGGGATCGACTTCATGGACATCACCCCCACGTACGCCGAGGAACTGGTGGCGAACGGCTTCCTCGACGCCGGCCGGCACCGGCCCGCCGTGCTCGCGCTCGGCGGCGAGGCCACCGGCCCCGCGCTCTGGGCGGCCCTGCGCGACGCCGGCATGACCGTCTACAACCTGTACGGCCCCACCGAGTGCACGGTCGACACCCTCTGGTGCCGGCTCGCGGAGAGCGCCGAGCCGATCGTGGGCCGCCCGCTCAGCAACACCAGGGCGTACGTGCTGGACCCGGCGCGCCGGCTCGTGCCGCCCGGCACGGTGGGCGAGCTGTACTTCGCCGGGGCGCCGGTCGCCCGTGGCTACCACGACCGCCCGGAGCAGACCGCGGAGCGGTTCGTGGAGGACCCCTTCGGGCCCCCGGGCGGCCGGATGTACCGCACCGGCGACCTGGCCCGCTGGCGGCGCGACGGCACCCTGGAGTTCCTCGGCCGCGCGGACGACCAGGTCAAGATCCGTGGCTTCCGCATCGAACCGGGGGAGATCGAGGCGGTCCTGCTCGCCCACCCCGCGGTCGCCCAGGCGGCGGTGGTGCCCCGCGAGGACGCGCCCGGTCAGACGCGGCTCGTCGGCTACGTCGTGCCGGCGGGCGACGCCGCGCCGGAGCCCGCCACGCTGCGGCAGTTCGTGGCGCAGCGGCTGCCCGACTACATGGTGCCGCCCGCGTTCGTCGCGCTGGCGGCGATCCCGCGTACCACGAACGGCAAGCTCGACCGCGCGGCGCTGCCCGCGCCGGACCTGACCGCGACGGTCGACGGCCGCGCGCCGCGCGACCACCGCGAGGCGGTCCTGTGCGGTCTCTTCGCCGAGCTGCTCGGCCTGCCGGAGGTCGGCATCGACGACGACTTCTTCTCGCTGGGCGGGCACTCCCTGCTCGTCGCCCGGCTGATGGGCCGCGTGCGCGCGGAGTTCGGCGTGGAGATCGGCATCCGTACGGTGTTCGAGGCGCCGACCGTCGCGAAGCTCGCGCCCGCGCTCGCCACGGGCACCTCCGGCGGCTCCACGGCGGTGCTGCTGCCGTTGCGGACGCGGGGGAGCGGGCCGCCGCTGTTCTGCGTCGCGCCGGCCACCGGGCTGGCGTGGTCGTACGCCGCGCTGCTGGGGAGCCTGCCCGACCGCCCGGTGTACGGGCTCCAGTCGGTCGCCGCCACGGACTGCGCCAGCGTCGCCGAGCTGGCCGCCGACCACGTGCGCCGCATCCGCGAGATCCAGCCCGTGGGGCCGTACCACCTGCTCGGCGCGTCGTTCGGCGGACTGGTGGCCCACGAGATGGCCACGCAGCTCGCGGAGTCCGGCGAGCCGGTGGCCCTGCTCGCGCTGCTCGACTCGTACCCGGTCCCGGCCGCCTGGCGGGAGCTGCCGCCGCCCGGCGAGCACGACGCCGCCGCCGCGGTGCTCGGCCAGGCCGTCCTCGGCGGCCTCGACGAGGCGCAGCGTGGCCTCGCGTACGACGCCTTCGCGCGCAACTCGCGGCTCGCCGCCGGCTGGACGCCCAGGCGCCTCACCGGCGACGTGCTGGTCCTCGAGGCGGCCGCCGGCAAGACACCGGACTGGCCCGGCCCGCAGAGCTGGGAGCCACACGTCGACGGACGCATCGACGTGCACCGACTCGACTGCACCCACGACGGCATGCTCGCCGCCGGTCCCCTGGCGCGGGTCGGCGCCGTACTCGCACCTGTCGGTGACCTTCGGAGGGCAGCATGAGCGAACGGCGTGAACGGCTCGGACTCGGCGCGGTCCTCGCGGCGACGTTCATGACCCAGGTGGACGGGTTCGTCGTCAACGTGGCCAGCCCGTCCATCCAGCGCGACCTCGACGCGGGCTTCGACCAGATCCAGTTCGTCGGCGCGGCGTACGTGATCGCGTTCGGGGCCCTGATGGTCACCGGCGCGCGGCTCGGCGACCGGGTGGGGCAGCGCACCGTGTTCCTCTGGGGCGTCGCCGGCTTCACGGTGACCTCGCTGCTGTGCGGCATCGCGCCGGACGCCGACCTGCTCATCGTGGCCCGCTTCCTGCAGGGCGCCGCGGCGGCGTTCATGGCCCCCCAGGTGCTCGCGATCATCCGGGCCACCGTGCCGGACCCGGACCGGCTGGCGAGGGCCATCAGCGTCTACGGCGTCGTGATCGGCCTCGGCGTGATCAGCGGCATCGCGGGCGGCGGCCTCATCGTCGAGGCGGACATCGCGGGCCTCGGCTGGCGGCCGGCGCTGCTCGTCAACGTGCCCGTCGGGATCGCGATCCTGGCGTTGGGCGGGATCCTGCCGCGTACCGTGCCGAAGGCTTCGCAGCGGCTCGACCTCGCGGGCGCGGCGCTCACCGTCGTGGCGGCGCCCGCCCTGCTCGTACCGCTGGTCTTCGGGCCGGGCGGCCCGGCGTGGCTGTGGCTCGGGGTGCCGGTCGCGCTCGCCGTGGCCGTCGTGCTCGTGAACCAGCAACGGCGCCTGCACCGCGAGGGCGGCAACCCGCTGTTCCCGCCGCGGGTCGTCACCGCCCCCGGGATGCGGCTGTCCCTGCTGACCGTGCTGGCGCTGTTCGCTACGAACTCGGGGCTCTTCCTCGTGTTCACCTACTACCTGCAGACCGGGCTGCGCTTCACGCCGCTCACCGCGGCGCTGATGTTCGTGCCGCTCGGGATCGGCTTCTCGCTGGGCTCCGCGGCGAACCGGCGGGTGGGGCGCCTCGTGACGACGCCGACCCCGGTCTGGGGCTGCGGCCTGCTGGCCGCCGTCCTGCTGGCCAGCGCGGGGGTCGTCCAGGCTCCCGAGTCCGCGCAGGCTCCCATGCTCGTCGCGGTGGTCACGCTGGCCGGCTTCGGGCAGGGCCTGGTCGTCTCGCCCCTGGTGGCCGGGATCCTCGGCCGGGTCAGGCCCGCCGAGGCGGGCGCGGCGTCCGGCATGGCGACCACCGTCACGCAGTTCGGCCTGGCGCTCGGGGTCGCCGTCGCGGGGGTCTGCTACCGCACCGTGCTCGGCGCGACGCCCGGCGACCCCGGCGTGCCCTTCGCCGACCACGCGACGGCCTTCGCGGTCACCGCGCTCCTGCTCGCGGCCTCCGCGACCTGCGCCGGCCTGGTCAGTGTCCGTCTGCACCACCTGCCCAAGCCCACTGCCGCGGCAGCGGAACCGGAAGGGGCGGCGGCGCCGACGCCCGTCGCCACGTCAACTGCTCGGAGGACCGGATGAAACTCAAGCGATTCCCCCTCGCGGCGGCGGTCGCCGCCCTGCTGTTCTCGACGGCCTGCACGGCGGCCAGGAGCGAGGCCGACCTGTCGAGCGAGGTGCCCAAGGCCGGCTACCCGGTGACCATCACCAACTGCGGCAAGAAGTACACCTACGAGCAGGCGCCGAACCGCGTGGTCGTGATGAACGGCGGGTCGGTCGCGGAGGTCTCCGCGCTGCTGGAACTCGGCGTCGCCGACCGGATCGTCGCCAACGCGCAGTCCTACGGCGCCTCCGAGGTCGAGGGCCGGGTCGACGCGATCAAGAAGCTGCCGACGGGCAACATCAAGCTCAACGACATGTCGGACATCCCGCGCGAGGCCATGATCGGGCTGACGCCCGACTTCGTGCTCTCCACCTACGACGGGGGCTTCCGCGCCGAGGCGGGCTTCGCCACCCGCGACGACCTCGCGGCCGTCGGGGCCAACACGTACGCCCCGAAGAGCTCGTGCGGCGAGGTCGGCACGGTCTCCGGTACGCCCACCGTCGAGGACAGCTACGCGCTGCTGCGCGACCTCGGCGCGATCTTCGGGGTGTCCGAGCGGGCCGAGAAGATCATCGCCGACTCGAAGGCGCAGATCGCCGCCGTCGGGGCGAAGACCGCGAACCTGCCGAAGCAGAAGGTCATGCTGATCATTCCCGGCATGGCGATGGGCGGAGAGTTCAGCTCGGTCGGCGGCAAGGGGATCTGGAACGACATCATGGCCAGGTCGGGTGCGGTGAACGCCTTCGAGGGCGCCACCGACCAGATGTTCGCCAACCTCTCCCGGGAGCAGGTCGCCAAGGCCGACGTGGACGTCCTGCTGGTGGTGAACTACATGTCGAAGGATCCGGACGCGGACGCGAAGAAGCTGCTCGCCCAGTTCCCGCAGTGGGACGCGGCGAAGAACAACCGCTACGTCGTGTTGTCCGACTCGATCTACCTCGGCCCCAGCAACCACCTCGCGGTCGCCAAGATCGCGCAGGCCGCGCACCCCGAGGCGTTCTGAGCGCCATGACCACCCTGTCGCGTTCCACGAAGGGTCGGGTGGTGGCCGCGTCGAAGCCCACCGCCACCCGGCCGGCCCCACTGCACGGCGCGCCCCTCCCGCTGTGCCTGCTCGTGCTCGGCGTACTGCTGGTCGTCCTGGTGCTCGTCGCGGCGGCCGTCGGCTCGGTGCCGGTCTCCATCGGGGACACCGGCCGGATCGTCTGGGCGCACCTGACCGGGTCGACCCCCGCCGTGGACCCGGCCCACGACCAGATCGTCTGGACCTTCCGGATCCCACGGGTGCTGCTGGCCGCGCTGTGCGGTGCCGGGCTCGCGGTCGCGGGCGTCGTGCTGCAGGCCCTCGTGGCCAACCCGCTCGCCGACCCGTTCATCCTCGGGGTGTCCGCGGGCGGCTCGGTCGGCGCCGTCACCGTGATGGCGCTGGGCGCCGGCGCGGCCGGCGGACTCGGCGTGTCGGGCGCGGCGTTCGTCGGCGCGATGCTGGCGGTGGCGCTGGTCTTCACCCTCGGGCAGCAGAACGGCCGGTTGAATCCGGTCCGGCTCGTGCTCGCGGGGGTCGCGATCAGCTACGTGTTCACCTCGCTCACGAGCCTGCTGCAGTTGCAGACGACGCCCAACAACATGCGCCAGATCATGTTCTGGCTGCTCGGCAGCGTCGCGGGCGCCCGCTGGGAGCAACTGCAGGTCGCGGGCGTGGTCGTCCTCGCGGTGACCCTGCTGCTGACCCTGTACGCCCGGCAGTTCAACGCGCTCGTCACCGGCGACGAGTCGGCGACCGCCCTCGGGATCGACGTCAAGCGACTGCGGATCGTGTCGATCGTCCTGACGTCGCTGCTCGCGGGCGTGCTGATCGCCGTGGCCGGTGGCATCGGCTTCGTCGGGCTGATGGTGCCCCACCTGGTTCGGCTCGCGTTCGGCGTGGACCATCGCCGGGTGCTGCCCCTCGCGGCCCTCGTCGGCGCCGTCTACCTCGTGATCGTCGACCTGCTGTGCCGGACGGTCGACCCGCCGAACGAACTGCCGCTCAACATCCTGACCGCCCTCTTCGGCGCACCGTTCTTCATCTGGCTGATGCGCCGGGATAGGAGCCTGTCCCACTCATGAAGCTTCAGGTGCAGCAGGTGTGCGTCTCCATCGGCGCCACGCCGATCCTCCGCGACGTCAGCATGGAGGTCGCGCCCGGCGAGGTCGTCGGCCTGATCGGCCCCAACGGCAGCGGCAAGTCCACGCTCCTGCGGACCATCTACCGCTCGGTCCGGCCCGCCGGCGGGCAGGTGCTGCTCGGCGACGAGGACGTCTGGTCCCTGTCGGCGCGGGCGGCCGCGCGGCGGACCGCCGCCGTGTTGCAGAACAGCCCCACCCCGCCGGGCCTGACCGTGCGGGAGGTCGCCGCGCTGGGGCGGACGCCGCACAAGGGGGTCTTCGACCGCGAGACGGCCGACGACCACGACATCGTCGTCGACGCGCTGGAGCGCACCGGCATGCTGGGGCACGCGGACCGCATCTACGGCTCGCTGTCCGGCGGCGAGCGGCAGCGGGTGCTGCTCGCCCGGGCGCTGGCCCAGCAGCCGCAGCTCCTCGTGCTCGACGAGCCGACCAACCACCTGGACATCCGGGCCCGGTTCGAGCTGTTGGAGCTGGTGCACACCCTGGCCGTCACCACGCTGGCGGTGCTGCACGACCTGGACCTCGCCGTACGCAGCTGCGACCGCCTCGTCGTGCTGGACCGCGGGGAGGTGGTCGCGTCGGGGCCGGTGCTGGAGGCCCTCACGCCCCAGGTGCTGTCCGGGGTCTTCGGGGTCACCGCCGAGACGGAACGCCACGACGACGGCGTCGTCCGGGTCACCTACGGTGCCCGGCCGCTGGCCAGGACCGGCTGACCCGGGGGATGAGGCGGAGCTGCCCGCCGCCCGGCCGGACCGGCCGGGCGGCGCCTCGACGGGTACGCGTCTCGGCGTACGCGCCACACGTGCGTGCGCCTCGACGCGCCGTGCGCCTCACGTGCGTGTGTCCCGAGGTGCGGCCGGCACGCGCGGCACGCCGGTCGCCCGGTTCCACCGAATTCTGGTCCTCGGCGATGAGGCCGGCTGGACCGCCACTGGAAGCCGTTCATTCCCGCACTTCGCGCGGCTACCGTCGATCCATGTCGGAGTCACTGGGAGAAAGCGCGGTCACGGCCCTGGCCCTGGCCGTCGGACGGGGCGACCGCTCCGCGGCGGACCCGTTCATCCGCAACACGCAGCGTGACGTCTGGCGCTTCCTGGTCTACCTGGTGGGGTACGCCGACGCCGAGGACCTGACCCAGGAGACGTTCGTGCGCGCGCTGGGCGGGGCGCACCTGTTCACCGGGCGCCACCACGCGCGGGCCTGGCTGCTGGCCATCGCGCGACATGTGGCCGCCGACCACTTCCGCGCCGCCGCGAGCCGGCCCCGGACCGTGTCCGTCCACGACTGGCAGGCCACGGTGGAGCGCTCCGGGGGACACCACCTACCCGGCCTGGACGACACCGTCGCGCTCAACCTCGCGGTGCGTACGCTGCCCGCCGGCCGCCGCGCCGCGTTCGTGCTCACCCAGGTGATCGGGCTCGGCTACGCGGAGGCGGCCGAGTTCTGCGGCTGCCCCGTCGGCACGATCCGCTCCCGCGTCGCCCGGGCCCGCCGCGACCTCGTGTCGGTGCTGGCGCCGGCCCCGCGGCCGCGTCCGGCGCTCCCCGGGTAGGTTGACCGGCACGCCCCGATGCCCCGCGTCAAATGTCCCTACTAGAGGATATGACGTGACGGTGGCAAATGTTCCCTAGCATCGACTAGGACCCTTTCGCGCCGCAGCGGCCAGCAGTATGCGGCTTGACGACCGTCATTTTTATGTGGAAAGGTCGTCCCTCAAGGGGGAAGGTGTCCCTAGGACACGTCGCAATTCACGGTCGGGAATCTGTTCAAAAACGTTTGCGTTGCGTAATAACTCCGTGGGCTGCGGCGCCCCGTCGGCGTCCGGACGGCCGCACGAGGTTTCGCGCGGCCGACGAGGACCATTCCCACCGTCGGGTCGACCAGTGGGGAGAGTGTGTCGTGGTTGTTGGACCGACGCCCGTTACCGGGCATCGCGGCCGGCGGGGGGCCGGCCGGACCGGGTGCGGGGCAGGTTGGCCGCTGGGCGTACGCCGGCTGCGCTAGAACACACGAGAGCGCTGCTGCCGTGAACCTCTCCGTCACACCAGGGCGCTCAGCATCGCGAGGGGCCGCGCCGCTGCCGGCGCCCCGGCTCGCGATGGGCGTCGTCGCCGCCGTCTTCGCAAGCATCAGCCTCATCGGCTTCCTCCACGTCATGTTCCTGCCGGTCGGTCCGGTCGCCATCGCGCTGTCGTTCACGTGCATCGCGGCCCTGATGGCGATGCAGCTGCTGTGGTACGGCCGGGACAACGGCCGGCTGCGCACGCCGCTCGGCTACGGCGTCCTCGCGACCCAGGCGGCGCTGGTCTACCTGCCCATCCTCGCGTTCGGCCAGGCATGGGTCGGCATGCCGGGTTTCCTGGCCGGCAGCGTCCTGCTCGTGCTGCGCACGGTCACGGCGTGGCTGGCCTTCAGCCTCATCGTCGCCTCCATGGCCGTCGCCCAGTGGCTCTTCACCCAGGCGCCGATCGACATGCTCTACACCTCGATCTCCACGGTCACGACGGGACTCGTGGTGTACGGGCTCTCCCGGCTGACCGCCCTCGTCGTCGAGGTGCAGGAGAGCCGCGCGGAGATCGCCCGCATGGCGGTGCTGCGGGAGCGGCTGCGGTTCGCCCGCGATCTGCACGACCTGCTCGGCTACAGCCTGTCCGCGATCTCGTTGAAGATCGAGCTCGTGCACCGGCTGATGGAGAAGTCCCCGCAGGAGGCGAGCGACCATCTGTTGGAGATCCTGGAGATATCGCGGGTCGCTCTCTCCGACGCGCGCACCGTCGCCAGCGGCTACCGCGAACTGTCGCTGGAGGAGGAGTGCCGCTCCGCGGTGTCCGTGCTGTCCGCCGCCGACATCCAGGCGCGGCTGGACAGTGACCACCTCGACCTGCCGGTCCAGGTGAGCACGGTGCTCGCCACGGTGCTGCGGGAGGGGGTGACCAACATCCTGCGGCACAGCAAGGCCAAGCGCTGCGACATCACCATCCGCCAGACCCAGGACGACGCCTGGATCGAGATCGTGAACGACGACCTGGCCGTCGGGCCGCCCCGGGACCCGGGCAGTGGCCGCAACGGCCTGCGCAACCTGGCCGCACGCGCGCAGGAGATCGGCGGTTCGCTGACGGTCGAGCAGCAGCCCGAGCTGTTCCGCCTCCGCGCCGAGGTGCCGTTGCGGCTGCAGCGGCACGGGGCGACCCGGTCACAGCCAGCCGGCCTCCCGGGCGACCCGGATGGCGTCGACGCGGTTGCGCGCGGCGAGCTTGTTGACGATCGTGGTCAGGTAGTTGCGGACGGTACCGACTGACAGGAACATCTGCGCCGCGATGTCGACGGCCTGGAGACCTTCCGCCGTGAGGCGGAGGACCTCGGTCTCGCGCGCCGTGAGCGGGCACTCCGCGCTGTCCCAGGCGGCCATCGCGAGCTGGCTGTCGACGACCCGGCGGCCGGCGGCGACGCTGCGGATGGCGTCGACGAGCTGCTCGGTCGGGGCGTCCTTCAGCAGGAAGCCGGTCGCCTTGGCGGTCAACGCCCGCCGCAGGGTGCCCGGCCGGCCCAGCGCGGTCAGGACCAGGGTGCGGATCTGCGGCAGGTGGGCCTGGATGTCGGCGATCGCGGAGAGCCCGTCCTTGCCCGGCAGGTCGATGTCGATCACGGCGACGTCGGGGCGGAACCGCTGCGCCATGGGCAGGATCTCCGTGCCCGAGGCGACCGCGGCCACGACCTCGATGTCGGGCTCCAGGTTGAGCAACGCGACCAGCGCATCCCGGACCATGTGCATGTCCTCGGCCAACAACACCTTGATCAACGTGGCATCCCCTGTCGGGCCGGCGCAATTAACCCCGTTCTATCACGCGCCCGCACAGGTCTTGAATGCTCTTTTGGCAGCCGTACGCGAAGTGACGCCAAGCCATTTGCCGCAGGTTTCGGTCGATTTACATTCCGTGTACGCCTAAGTACTCCTCGTTACAGGAAATGTCGTTTTCGGGTAGTCCGATGGCGAATTCGCCGACGCCGACCTCCGCCGGCCAGTCGAGCCCGAACGCCGAGGCGGAAACCCGGGCGTCGCCCATGGTGAGCGCGCACGTGGCGAGCCCGAGCATCGTGGCGACGAGGCAGAGCGTCTGCTGGAGCATGCCGACGTGCTTCAGGGTCGTGGCGTAGGCGATGCTCTCGTACACCCAGGACAGCCGGCCCGCCCGCGCCGTCATGGTGATCAGCACCGGTGGGGGCCGTCGGCCGCCGACGGAGACCCGGGCGTTGTCGAGCAGCTCGTCGACGTCGGCCGGGCTGGCGTTGACGAGGGTCAGCGCGTGGTCGGCCGGGCTGTAGTGGTAGATCCCGCGCCGGAGGTCGGGGGAGCGGTCCACGGTCAGGTACAACTCCAGCTCGTACAGCGAACCCGCGCTGGGGTACGGACGCCGCGTCACCGTGTACCGCACGTTGTCGGGCGCCGTGGCCACCGTCTGCATCCGGATCCGCGCCGCGTGGAACAGCAGCTCCCCGAGATCCCGGGTGGACGGCGCCGCCTCGGCGAAGGTGTGGGTGGAGCGGCGCCGGTCGACGGCCTCGGTGAGGGTCATGCCGTGCGGGACCGGGACCGGGGGCCGGTACATCGGGATCCGGGGCCCGGCGGGCGCCGGCTTCACGGCGGGCGGCGGCGGCACGGTCGCCACGTGCCGGAACGTCGCCCCGGCGGGCTCGTCGTGCGTGCCGAGCCTGCTGCGCGAGTGGAACAGCAGGTCGTACGGCGACCACGTCCGCAGCGTCGGGTCGGTGTCCTCGGGGAACCCCGACGTGCCGGCCTCACCGACGACGACCATGCCGGCGCCGACCAGGTAGGTGACGACGTCGGCCACCACCGGCGGCGCCAGCCCGACCTTGCGGCCCACCTCGGCGATGCTCGTCGCGCGGGGCAGCCCGCCGAGCACCAGCGCCGCCTGCGGCCGGTGCAGCACCACCCGGTGGTGCGACAGCGGGGACTCGATCACCAGCTCGCCGTCGCGCTGGTGCGCGAACGCGAACCGGGACAGCCTGACGGACCGGTCCTCGGCCACCTCCGGCAGCTCCAGCACCCCCAGCGGGGACACCGGCTGGACGGACAGCAACGGCACCGGCGAGTCCCGCGAGCCGAGCGAGCGGACCACCCGGCCGGGCAGCCGGTCGAAGACCGCCCGCAGGACGGGCGCGTCCAGCCCGGCGACGTTGCCGAGCGCGACCGGCCCGTAGGTCATCCGGTGCAGGACCTCCTCGACCGCGGGCGTGGGCCGGCCCACCGGGACGTCCCCCCAGCGGGAGAGGATCGTCAGAGTGCCGTCCTCGGCCGTCTCGATGGTCACGTCGTCCCGGAAGGACCACAGCGACAGGCTCGGGCCGGGGCGGGACGTGTCGGCGTCGGATGGCAACCTGGCTCCTCGACGGGCGTGGCGGTGACGCCGCGTGCGCCCGTTCTACACGAAAAGTGGTATCGGGTTGAGTTTCTCGTACTCCGTGGGACGGTCGAGCCTGCCGAGCCGCACCGGGACGTCGAACAGCCTGCCCGGCGCGAACCTCGCCCAGAAGCCCCGCATCCCCGGCACGATGGCCTTCACCACCGGGAGCCCGACGTCCGGGCGGGTCTGGTCGAGCACGAGCACGTCGAGCCCCAGCGCCTCCAGCCTGTGTTGCACCGAGCGGACGTCGGACAGCAGGTCGTCGGTCGGGGTGTGGTGGTAGTCGGTGAGACCACGTGCCGGCACCCCCGGATCGGGCCGCAGGTAGGCGTCCCCGGCCCAGGTGGCGGTTCGCCACCACCGTACGGCGTCGGGATCGGACCAGCCGTACCTGTCGTCGTCGGTGCCGACCTCCGCCACGGTCGGCATGAGCTGGTTCATCTCCGTCAGCGCGCGGACCAGCGCCGCCCGGGGGTCCGGATGGGTGCCGAAGCCGAACATGATGTCCTCGCAGCGCTTGTCGGTGCGTCGGGACAGCGCGGCCATGGTGGGGATGCCGACGTCCGACGACACGTCGAGGACCCAGACCTCGCGGTGCAGGCCCGCGTAGACCTCCCGCAGCTCGTCGATCCAGCGGTCGCGGAAGCTGTCCAGGTCCACCGCGGGGGCCTGCGTGCGGTTGTACCACCAGAGCGCCACCGCGTCGCGTTCCACCACCTCCAGCAGGCCCTGGAGCAACGCGTCCTCCAGGCTGCTGCCCGCGGCGTTGCCGTTCGAGTCGGCGCACAGCGTCGTGCCGCCGTGCTGTGCCGGCACGTTGAAGTAGAGCATCGAGGTGGGCAGCAGGCGGTGCCGCTGGCCCGTGAGCGACCACACCGGGGTCCAGCTCGTGACCGCCTGCTCGTCGAACGGCGCGCACACGTACTGGAACGGCGAGCAGGTGGCGTTCCAGCGGGCCCGGTCGGCGTACTGCCGCTCGTCGAACAGCAGGCAGTCGTCGGGGTGGACGGCGGAGTCGGCCAGCTCGGCGTAGCTGCCGGTGACCATGGCCTCGTCGCCGTGGAAGTAGGCGCTGTGCCGCTCGACGGCCTCGCACAGCGCGCTCACCTCGGCGTGCAGGGCGGTGACGCCCTTGCCGCCGTTCTCGGCACGCAGCGCGAAGCGCATCTGCTCGGCGTTCCTGCGGGTGGTCAGCGCGAGGTTCGGGCCGGAGCGGAAGGAGTTGAAGAAGGCAGGGCCGCGCCCGTCGCGGGTGATCTCCTTGACCACCCCGCTGACCGGGCTCACCAGGTGCCCGTAGTCGTGCAGCACCCGCTCCGGCGGCAGGGCCCGGTGGCTGCCCCCGGAACGGGACGCCTTCGGCCGGCTGCGCAGCGGCACCGGTCGGAACGCCCGGTCGCGCTCGATGCCGGGGTCGCCGCACCCGGGGCACTGCGGCCGGGCCCGGACCTCGTGGTGGGCGCCGCGCAGGGTCACGCTGTCCAACGTCCACACCGCCCGTTGTCCCTCGTGCCGCAGCCCGGCCGTCCACTTGACGGCCTCCAGCGCCACCAGGTGCAGGGCGGCGGCACCGAGCGGGGGCAGCGACACCGGTGGCGTGCCGATCTCCGTGTCGGGACCGATGGCGCGCAGGCGGGTCTCGGCCTGACGGTGGCCGCGCAGCCGGTGCGCCAGGCAGTGCCAGCAGCCCGTCGCGGCGGCCGGCTCGAACACCGGCCCCACCCACACCTGTGCGCCGCCGGGCTTCGCGAGGAGCCAGGGCCGACGCGCGGCGCGGTGCGCGGCGTCGACGGCAGCCAGCCCTTCGTCGAGGTAGTCCTCACAGAGCACAACCGACAAGTCGGCGGGCGAGGCCGAAAAGTTCCCGGGAACCTGCGTCACCGTCAACCCGGCCGCGCGCAGCGCGTCCGCCGCCGCCCCGGTCTGCGCGGAACGGCCGCCGACGCGGACGAGGTCGACCCGGGCGGTGGCGCCGGCCCGTACGGCGGTGGCGGGGTCCAGTCCCGCCGACTCCCAGTACGCGAGCGCGGGCTCGTCGGCCCCGGCGTCCGGCGCGGGCCGCAGCGTGACCAGGCCGGCGTCGACGAGCCGGCGGACGACCGTGCCGATCTCGGCGGACGACATCCCGGCAGGGCTGTCCCGGACGAGTTCCGCCAGGCCCCGGGTGCCGTCGAGCAGGGGGGCCAGGGCCTCGACGTGCGTCCCGCTGACCGAGGTGGCCCCGCGCTCGGACAGCAGGTAGACGGCGTCGCCGGGCACCACGTGGGCCCGCAGGTGCCGCTTGAACCCGACGCGCAGTCGCGCATCCTCGTCCGACATGCTGCCCCCTGCTCGACCAGTGCCGCTCCAGCGACACTCCAGCGACACTCCAGCCCAGCCTTCCGGCAGGGCACGCCCCGGGCAAGTGCCGTCGTCACATGCTGCCCCTCGTTTGGTCACGCCCGACCATGACGCGGTCACTATCGGCTCGACCCTGGCTTGGAATAGCGTGGAAGCCTGTCCTGACTCCCCCTGGTCGAATCGTCGCTCCCGTCACGGAACCCGTGCGCCGACAGCACTCGTCGGCGGTGGAAAGTGCGGCGGATCCGACTGATAGCGAGGTCGGCAAAATGATTACCAAGTTTGCGGAACTGGGATCGATGTCGCACGAGGAGAAACTGACTCTCCTCGCCGCGCTGCTGGAGTCGGCGGCCGACGCCGTACCGGAGGTCCGGCGCCCCGAGCCACCGCCGGTCGTGCCGCCGCGGCACCCGGCGGGGAACCCGCTCGCGGGACTGCGCTTCGAGCTGCTCGGCCCGCTCGTCATCCGGCACGACGGGGCCGACATCGCGCCGAGCGCGCCGAAGCTGCGGCTGGTGCTGTCCGCGTTGCTGTTCAACGTCAACCAGCCGGTGGGCGCGTCGGTGCTCGTGCGGGAGCTGTGGAGTTCGGGGGCGCCCCGCACCGCCCACGCAACCCTGCAGACCTACATGTTCAAGGTGCGCAAGCTCTTCCGCGGCGTGGTCGGCGGGTCCGTCGAGGACATCGCGCGCGACGTCCTGCTCACCTGCTCCGGTGGCTACTCGCTGCGGGTGGACCCGAAGCAGCTCGACATCGTCGAGTTCGACGAGCTGGTCACGGCGGGCACCGCGGCGATGCACGCGGGTGACTACGAGCAGGCGGGCGCGCACCTGCGCCGGGGACTGGCGCTGTGGCGCGGCAACGTCGTGCACCAGGGCCAGTGGGGCCCGCAGCTGCGCGCCCAGGCGGCACGGCTGGAGGAGCGACGGTTCTACGCGCACACCACCAGGATCGACGCCGACCTGTGCCTGGGCAGGCACCGGGAGGCGACCTCCGAGCTCGCGTCGCTGGTGGTGGAGCACCCGCTGCACGAGTCGGCGCACACGATGCTGATGCTCGCGCTGCACCGCTCCGGGCGTACGCCAGCCGCGCTGGAGGTCTACCTGCGGTTCCGCCGACGGATGCGGGGCGAACTCGGCATCGAGCCCTCGGAACGGATCCAGGCGCTGCACCTGGCGCTGCTGTCGACCGACCCGCTGCTCGCCGACCTGTCGCTCACCTCCGACATGCTGCTGGACCGGCTCGTCGGCCGGGCCCGTCAGGGGCGTCGACTGAGTTCTTCCGCTGTTACCGGGTGATGGACCGACCGCGATTACCTTCAATTTCGCACTCGTGCGCGAAGGAGGAATAGCAATGACCACATCGCCGGTGAAGACCAGCACGCCGATCGGGCGTGCGACATTTGCCAACGACCCGGGACTGCTTTCGGACGTGCTGCGCCCGTACGCGAGGCCGAAGACCCAGTACCTGAAGTCGGCGACGGTCACCGTCGCCAACGGGCTGGCGAGCGCGGAGGGCGAGTTCGCCATCCCGTACCCGTGCTACATCGACGACACCGGTCACCTCAACTCGGTCGAGGTGAACATCTGCTTCAACCAGCTCATGTACTACCTGATCGCCAAGTGCGTCCAGGACCGGGCGGTGCCCGCGCTGGCCGCGTGGACGATGGACGACTACTGGGCCAAGCAGCTGCCGGACATGCTCATCGCCAACTTCACCAGCAGGTTCCGGCGGCCGATCGACTCGTCGTCGTTCCACGGCGAGGTGGCCTTCGCCGAGTTCAGCGAGCGCAACCGCAGCAAGCCGGTCCAGATCATCGACATGCCCTGGCGCTTCTGGGACACCCAGGGCGGCGTGGCCGAGGGCGAGGTGCGGATGGCGCTGGTCAACCCGCCCGGCATGCGTTTCCAGGCCGACGCGGCGTGAGCCGCCGCCACCCGTACGCCCACTGAGGAGGACCGGTGACTGTTCAGTTGCGCACGCTCGTCGACGTGGTGCGCCGGCACGCCGCCCAGCAGCCGGACGTCGTCGCCATGGTCTGCGAGGGCCGGCGCGTCGACTACGCGACCCTGCACCGCGTCAGCAACCAGGTCGCGCGCGGTCTGCAGGCGGCGGGGCTGCGTCCGGGTGACCGCATCGCCTATCTGGGCCGCGAGTCCGAGCACTACTACGAGCTGCTCTTCGGCGCCGCGAAGACCGGCGTGGTGCTGGTGCCGATCAACTGGCGGCTGGCCGCCGGCGAGGTCGAGCACATCCTGCGCGACTCCGGCGCCGCCCTGCTCTTCGTCGACGCCGACTCGGCCGCAGTCGCCGAGAAGCTGGCGGCGGAACTGCCGACGCTGACGCGGGTGGTCGGGCTCGACGAGCCGGGCGCCGCCGGCGCCGGCTTCACCGCCTGGGTGTCGGCGCAGCCGGACGCGAACGTGCTGGCCAGGGTCACCCCCGACACGCCGCTGGTGCAGATGTACACCAGCGGCACGACCGGGCTACCGAAGGGCGTCGTCCTCGCGCACCGCAGCTTCTTCGCGGTACGCCAGGCGCTCGCCTCGGCGGAGCTGGACTGGATCGACTGGCGCGAGGGCGACGTCAGCCTCGTCGGTATGGCCGGCTTCCACATCGGCGGCCTGTGGTGGGCCACGCAGGGCTTCGTCTCGGGCGTGACGAACGTGGTGATGCGCGAGTTCACCACGGCGGGCGCGGTCGAGCTGATCAGGACGCTGCGCGTCACCACCGCCTGCCTGGTGCCCGCGATGCTGCGGCTGCTGCTGGCCGAGCCCGGCGTCTCGCGGGAGGACTTCACCTCGCTGCGCAAGGTGGTCTACGGCGGCGCGCCCATCTCGGCGGCCCTGCTCGCCCGCTGCGTCGAGGGCTTCGGCTGCGAGTTCGCCCAGATCTACGGGCTCACCGAGACCGGGAACACGGCCATCTGCCTGCCCCCGGCCGACCACACGCCGGACAGCGGCCGGATGCAGGCGGCCGGGCGCCCCTACCCGGGCTTCGAGGTCAAGGTCGCCGACGGGCAGGGGAACCCGCTGCCGCCCGGCGAGATCGGCGAGGTCTGGCTGCGTACCCCGGCGGCGATGGTGGAGTACTGGAACCTGCCGGAGGCCACGGCGAAGACGCTCGTCGACGGCTGGGTCGTGACCGGGGACGCCGGCGTGCTCGACGACGACGGTTACCTGTTCATCCGGGACCGGATCAAGGACATGATCATCGTGGCGGGGGAGAACGTCTACCCCGCGGAGGTCGAGCACGTCATCGGCCGCCATCCGCTGGTCGCCGAGTCGGCCGTCGTGGGGGTGCCGGACGAGCGCTGGGGCGAGGCCGTGCACGCGTTCGTGGTGCCGGTCGAGGGCCAGCAGCTCACCGAGCGCGACCTGGCCCTGCACCTGCGCGGCAAGCTCGCCGCCTTCAAACAGCCCCTGCACTACGAGTTCATCGACCGGGTGCCCCGCAATCCCAGCGGCAAGATCCTGCGCCGCGAGCTGCGCGAGCGGTTCTGGCAGGGGCACGAGCGCAGGGTGAGCTGACCGTCCGTCGGTCTGGACGACGCGCCGGTGGCCGGGGGAACTCGCGCACGCGCCCCCCGCGGCGGCCAGCAAGCGCCGCGCCCACACCCGCGACACCGCCCGCCGTGGCGGCGCACCCGTTCCGTCGCGCCGCCGGCCCCCGGCCGGCGGCGCGGTCTGTCGCCGGCCGGCCGCTGCGAGCGAGTCCCTCGCCGCCGCCCACGACGGCACCGGCTCCTCCGCGTCGCCGCCCGGCCAACTCACCGCGATCGGGCCGGACGTCTCGGTGGTCACGTGGCCGGCGGGCAGCGGCGGGGCGATCGCGCCCGCGAAGGGCCGGCGCGGCGCGGCCGCGGGCAGCCTGCTGGCGAGACCGAGGTCGCCGGAGCCGCGGCAGCTCGATCGCGTCGGCGGCGGCGGGGAGCTGGCCGAACCAGGCGTGCACGGGCGGCATCCACAGCACCCGGGTCGTCCTCGTCGTACCCGTGCCGGCTTGGCCGCGCCGGCGCCGGCGTTCACATCAGCCGGGCCAGCTCGGCGTCGTCCAGGGCCGGGTCGAGCGGCACGGCGATCCCGCCGGCCCGCACGACGGCGAGGACGGCCTCCACCGCGGCGACGCCGTCGAGCAGGACGACGACGCGGTCCGCCGGCCACACGCCGGGATCGGCGAGGTGGCCGGCGAGGTGGGCCGTCCGGGCCGCCAGGTCCGCGTGGGTCACGCTCCGCCGCGAATCGGCGTACGCGACCCGCGTTGCCGGGCCGGTCGACGTCGGTCCGGAGTGGACCGGTTCGCGGCACGGCGCAACAACCCCGGACCGGACTGCGGGTGCGCTGCCGGCCGGGGTGGGTAGAGCGCTCAGACCGTGACCGGGAGGGAGACGAGTGCGGGCACCAGCGGCGTACGCCTGACCCTCAGCGACTCCCGGGGCGCGGCGAGCTTGATGTTCGGGAAACGGGTGAACAGCTGGCGCAGCGCGATGGTCGTCTCCATCCGGGCCAGTTCCGAGCCCGAGCAGAAGTGGGGACCGCCGCCGAACGCCACGTGCGCCTTGTCCTCGCGGTCGATGTCGAGCACCTGCGGTTCGGGGAACCGCTTCGGGTCGTTGCCCGCCGCGGTCAGGTGCAGCAGCACCGTCTCGCCCTTGGCGATCTTCGTGCCGTCGATCTCCATGTCCTCCGTGGCGAAGCGGCGGAAGCCGTGGTGCACGGAGCCGTGCTTGCGCAGCAGCTCCTCGACGGCCACGTCGAACAGGTCCGGGTCCTTGCGGAGCCGTTCCAGCGTCTCCGGGTCGTCCAGCAGCGCCAGCGCGCCCCGGCCGATCATGCCCGCGGTGGTGTCGTACCCGCCCAGCATCGTCAGCAGGGCCAGGGCCATCACCTGGTAGACGTTGAGCTCGGGCTCCCCGTCGGCGTTCTTGGCGTGGATCCAGTAGGAGAAGAGGTCCTCGCCGGGCTCCTTCGTCTTCTCCTCGCGGACCATGTTCATGAAGTGCGACATCTTCGTGCGGACCATCGCGTTGGTCTCGTTGTCGCCGCTGAACACCAGGTCCGCCCAGTGCTTCAGGTCCTTGCGGTACTCCTCGCGGATGCCGAGCACGTCGCAGACGATCGTGATCGGCAGGATGGCCGCGTAATCCTCGACCAGGTCGCCACCGCCCGCCGCCTCGATCGCGTCCAACCGGGCCTCCACCAGCTGGTGCACCCGGGGGCGGAAGGTCTCCAGGTTGCGGGGCAGGAAGGTGAAGTTGATCATCTTCTTGAGCCGCGTGTGCTCCGGCGGGTCGAGGGTGACGATCGTGCCGGTCGCCTCGCCCTCCGGGAAGCGCTTGCTGGTGAAGTCGCCGTTGCTGTATTCGCGGGGCCGCGCGAGGCGCCGGTCGCGCAGCGCGGAGTAGACCTCGGCGTGGCCGGTCACCAGCCACACGGGACCGTGGTCCTCGAGGCAGGTCCGGTGCACGGTGCCCTTCTCGTGCAGCGACGCGTAGACCTCGTACGCCGCGTACGGGCTCGCGAAGTAGTCGTCGTCCATCAGCATCTGATGCCCGTGTGCCGGGCACTTGTTCGCCATGTCGTCCTCGCTGTGGTCGCTGAGCAGGAATCGCCGCCGGCCTCCGGTGCGTCAGGCGTGACGGACCGCGCGCGTCCATGATGTTGCCCGCTGACGGTCCACCCTCGGGTAATCGTGGAGGCGATCGTGGCTGGTGTGGGGGATGGATCAGTGGGCCAGTACGGGGATCTGGATTTTGGCGTCGTGTTCGAGGATGCGTTGTTGGAGTTGTTGGAGGTCGCGGCCGGGTTCGAGGCCG
>NZ_JBAKHL010000059.1:0-38470 GCF_036902715.1 Micromonospora sp. CPCC 205546 | reverse complement strand
CCGGTCAACACCGACACCAGATCCACGTCCAGGTACGGCGCCAGGGCCCGCTGGCACTCCGCCAGCTTCGCGTCGAACACCGGCGTACGACCCACCAGACCGGCCGCCATCCGCGCCGACTGCGCACCCTGACCCGGGAACACGAACACCGCACCCGCGCCGTGCGACAGCGCCGTCGCCGCGACGACGTTGCCGGCCGGCGACCCGGACGCCAGGGCGTCGAGCCCCGCCAGCAGCTCCGTCGTGCGCGATCCGATCACCGCTACCCGCTGGTCGAACACCGACCGCGTCGTGGCCAGGGACCAGCCGACCGCAGCCGGGTCGATCCCGCCGTGCTCGCGCACGTGCTGTGCGAGCCGTGCCGCCTGCCCCGCGAGGGCGCGCTTCGAGCGCGCCGACACCGGCCACACCACGACGTCCGAGGCGACGAGCCCCGGGCCGGGCTCGACGGGAGCCACGGCCTCCGGCTCGGCGGCCTGCTCGATGATCACGTGGGCGTTCGTGCCGGACATGCCGAACGACGACACCGCCGCCCGACGCGCCCGCGCCACGGCCGGCCACGGCCGCGACTCGACCGCCAACTCCACCGCACCGGCGGACCAGTCGATGTGCGGGGACGGCTCGTCCACGTGCAGCGTCGCCGGCACCTTGCCGTGCCGCATCGCCAGCACCATCTTGATCACACCGGCGACGCCCGAGGCGGCCTGCGTGTGCCCGATGTTCGACTTGATCGAGCCGAGCAGCAGCGGTGCGTGCCCGTCCCGGCCCTGCCCGTACGTGGCCAGCAGCGCCTGCGCCTCGATCGGGTCACCCAGCGTCGTGCCGGTGCCGTGCGCCTCCACCACGTCGACGTCCGCGCCGCCCAGCCGGGCACCGGCGAGGGCCTGGCGGATCACCCGCTGCTGCGACGGGCCGTTCGGCGCCGTCAGACCGTTGGACGCGCCGTCCTGGTTGACGGCGCTGCCCCGCACGATCGCCAGCACCTCGTGGCCGTTGCGCCGGGCGTCCGACAGCCGCTCCACCAGCAGCACGCCGACGCCCTCGCCCCAGCCGGTGCCGTCGGCAGCCGCCGCGAACGCCTTGCACCGGCCGTCGGCGGCCAGGCCGCGCTGCCGGGAGAACTCGAAGAAGGTGCCGGGGGTGGCCATGACCGTGACGCCGCCGGCGAGGGCCATGTCGCACTCGCCACGCCGCAGCGACTGCACCGCCAGGTGCAACGCCACCAACGACGACGAACACGCCGTGTCCACCGACACCGCCGGCCCCTCCAACCCCAACGCGTACGCCACCCGACCCGACACCACACTGGCGGCGTTGCCCGTGGCCCCGAACCCTTCGGCCTGCTCCCCCGCAGCCATGAGCAGGGCCCCATAGTCCTGACCATTCGTGCCCACGAACACCCCTGTTCGCGAACCCCGAAGAACCCCAGGCTCGACCCCTGCCCGCTCGACCGCCTCCCACGAGACCTCCAGCAGCAACCGCTGCTGCGGATCCATGGCCGCCGCCTCGCGGGGCGAGATCCCGAAGAAGCCCGGGTCGAACTCCGCCGCCCCGTGCAGGAAGCCGCCCTTGTCGGCGTACGTGGTGCCCGGGTTGGCCGGGTCGGGGTCGTAGAGCCGGTCGAGGTCCCAGCCCCGGTCGGTCGGGAAGTCGCCGATGGCGTCGACACCGTCGGCGACGAGGCGCCACAGCCGCTCGGGGTCGTCGACGCCGCCGGGGTAGCGGCACGCCATGGCGACGATGGCCACCGGCTCGTCGTCGTCCACGGCGGTCGGGGCGGCGACGGGGGCCGGCCCGGCGTCGGCGCCGAAGAGCCCGGCGAGCAGGAAGCGGGCCAGCACGACCGGGGTGGGGTGGTCGAAGACCAGGGTGGTGGGCAGCGCCTGCCCGGTGGCGGCGGCGAGCCGGTTGCGCAGCTCCACGGCGGTCAGCGAGTCGAAGCCGAGGTCACGGAACGCGGTGGTGGCCGGGACGGCGGCGGCTCCGCCGTCGTGGCCGAGCACGTCGGCGGCGAGTTCCCGGACCAGGTCGGCGACGGCCTCGTCCCGCCGGGCGGGGGTCAGCCCGGCGAGGCGCCGACGCAGGGTCGCCGCGGGGCCGTCGTCGCCGTCGTCGACACCGACGCCACCGTCGAGGGCGGCCCGCGCCTCCGGTACGCCCTCCAACAGCGGCCGGCGGCGAGCGGAGGCGTACGCCGGGGCGAAGCGGGACCAGTCCACGTCGGCCACCGTCACGGTGACGTCGTCGTGGTCGAGGGCCTGCTGCAACGCGCCCATGGCCACGGTCGGGTCCATGGCGGGCAGGCCCCGGCGGCGCAGGTTGCGCTCGGCGTCGGCCGCGTGCATGCCGCCGTCGGACCAGGGTCCCCAGGCGATGGCGGTGCCGGCCCGGCCGTCGGCGCGCCGCCGCTGCACCAGCGCGTCGAGGTAGGCGTTGCCGGCCGCGTACCCGGCCTGCCCGCCGCTGCCCCAGGTAGCGGCGATGGACGAGTAGACGACGAAGGCGTCCAGCTCCCGGTCGGCGAGCAGGTCGGCGAGGTGGGCGGCGCCGGCGGTCTTGCCGACGGTGACCTCGGCCAGCTCGGCGGGGGTGACCTCCGCCAGTGGGGTGGCCTGCGCGATGCCGGCGGTGTGCACGACGGTACGCACCGGCGGTCCGTCGGCCTCGATCCGGTCGAGCAGGCCGGCGAGGGCGGCCCGGTCGGCGATGTCGCAGGCGGCGACGGTGACCCGGGCCCCGAGACCGGTCAGCTCGGCCTCCAGCTCGGCGGCGCCGGGGGCGTCGGGTCCGCGCCGGCTGACCAGCACGACGTGTTCGGCTCCGGCGGCGGCGAGCCAGCGGGCGGCGCGGGCACCGAGCCCGCCGGTGCCGCCGGTGACCAGGGCGGTGCCGGTGGGCGTGAACCGGCGCGCCGGCGCGCGGTCGCCGAGGGCGGCGCGGACGAGGCGGCGGGCGAAGACGCCGGGGCCGCGTACCGCGAGCTGGTCCTCGCCGGTCGATCCGGTGAGGATGGCGACGAGCCGGGCGACGGCCCGGTCGTCGGGCTCCGGCGGCAGGTCGACCAGGCCGCCCCAGCGGTGCGGCGCCTCGACGCCGACCACCCGGCCGAGGCCCCAGATGGCGGCCTGCGCCGGGTCGACGAGCCGGTCGTACGAGGCGGCGGCGACCGCGCCCCGGGTGACCAGCCACAGCGGCGCGTCCAGCCCGGCGTCGCCGAGCGCCTGCACGAGCGCGAGGGTGGCGGCCAGGCCGGGCAGGACCGTGCCGTCGGCGACCGGCGGCTCCCCGGCGAGGAGGGAGACGACGCCGGCGGTCTCGGTGCCGGCGAGGGACGCCGCGAGGTCGGCCCGGTCGGCGTCCGGCGCGACGGTCAGCGCCAGCACGTCGGCGCCGGCGCCGGTCAGCGCGGCCCGGACGGTCTCCACCGCCGGGTCGTCGGTCCCGCCGGCGGGCAGGGCCAGCAGCCAGGTGCCGGTCAGTCGGGCGGGTGTGGGTTCGCCGGTCACCTGCCAGTCGGCCCGGTACCGCCAGCCGTCGAGCACCGAGTGCTCCTGCCGCTGCCGCCGCCAGTCGGCGAGGACGGGCAGCAGGGTACGCAGCGACTCGGCGGCGGCGGAGTCGGTGACGGCGAGGGTGTCGCGCAGCGCGTCGAGGTCGGCGCGTTCGACGGCCGCCCAGAACCGCCGGTCCAGGGCGCCGGCCCCGCCTGCGGCGCTCTCGTCGGCGGGTGCCTCGGCCGGCACCCAGTAGTGCTGCCGCTCGAACGGGTAGGTGGGCAGGCCGACGAGCCGGCCGGACCGGTCGCCGAGGACGTCCGCCCAGCGCGGCGGCGTGCCGGCGACGTGGAGCTGGGCGAGTGCGGCGAGCAGTGCGCGGCGGTCCGGGCGGTCCCGGCGCAGCACCGGCACCACGACGGCGGGGGCGGCGTCGGTCGCCTCGGCCTCGGCGAGGGTCTCCTGGACGCTGGCGGTGAGGACGGCGTCGGGGCCGACCTCCACGAAGGTGCCGACACCGTGGGCGCGCAGGGTGCGTACGCCGTCGGCGAAGCGGACCGCCTCCCGGACGTGACGCACCCAGTAGCCGGGGTCGGTGAGCTGCGCCGGGTCGGCCAGCTCGCCGGTCAGGTTGGACACCACCGGCAGGGTGGGGGCGCGCAGGTCGAGGCCGGCGGCGACGGCGGCGAACTCGGCGAGCATCGGCTCCATCAGCGGGCTGTGGAAGGCGTGGCTGACCCGCAGCCGCCGCACCTTCACCCCCCGGCCGGTCCAGAGTTCGGCCAGCTCGTCGATGGCCGCGCCGTCGCCGGAGACGACGACGGCGCCGGGGCCGTTGACGGCCGCGACGGCGACCCGGTCGGTCAGCGCGGCGATCGACTCGGCGACCCGGGCCTCGTCGGCGGCGACGGCGAGCATCGCGCCGCCGGCGGGCAGCGCCTGCATGAGCCGGCCCCGGGCGGCGACGAGGGCGCACGCGTCGTCGAGGCTGAGCACGCCGGCGACGTGGGCGGCGGTCAGCTCGCCGACGGAGTGCCCGGCGACCAGGTCGGGGGCCAGCCCCCAGGAGCCGAGCAGCCGGTGCAGCGCCACCTCGACGGCGAACAGCGCGGCCTGGGTGAAGACGGTCTGGTCGAGCAGCGCGGCCTCGTCGGTGCCGGGCTCGGCGTGCAGCAGCGGCTTCAGCGGCCGGGGCAGCCGGTGGTCGAGGTGGGCGCAGACCTCGTCGAGCGCCTCGGCGAAGACCGGGTACGTCTCGTACAGCTCCCGGCCGGCGCCGGCGCGCTGGGCGCCCTGGCCGGAGAAGAGGAACGCGACGCCGCCGCGTTCGGCGGCGGCGCCGGTGACCAGGCCGGGGGCGGGCCGGTCGTCGGCGAGGGCGTGCAGGGCGGCCAGCAGGCCGTCGCGGTCGTCGGCGAGGACGACCGCCCGGTGTTCCAGGGACGAGCGGGAGACCACCGAGGTCCAGGCGACGTCGGTCGGGCGCAGGTCCGCGTCGTCGGCGACGTACCGCGACCAGCGCTCGGCCTGGCGGCGCAGCGCGGTGCGGGTGCGGCCGGTGAGCAGCACCGGCGCGGGTACGGGCGGCTCGGGCCGGTCGGCCTCGGCGCGGGCCGGCTCGGGCTGTTCGAGGATGAGGTGGGTGTTGGTGCCGCTCATCCCGAACGACGAGACGGCGGCCCGGCGCGGCCGGTCCACGGCCGGCCACGGCGTGGCCTCGGTGACCAGGGTGACCGCGCCGGCGGCCCAGTCCACGTGCGGGGTGGGCTCGTCGACGTGCAGGGTGGCCGGCACGATCCCGTGCCGCATCGCCTGCACCATCTTGATCACCCCGGCGATGCCGGCGGCGGCCTGGGTGTGCCCGATGTTGGACTTGACGGAGCCGAGCAGCAGCGGCGCGGCGTCCCCGCGTTCCCGGCCGTAGGTGGCGAGCAGGGCCTGGGCCTCGATCGGGTCGCCGAGGGTGGTGCCGGTGCCGTGCGCCTCGACCACGTCGACCAGGTCGGGGGTGAGCTTCGCGCCGGCCAGGGCCTGGCGGATGACCCGCTGCTGGGACGGGCCGTTGGGGGCGGTGAGCCCGTTGGACGCGCCGTCGGAGTTGACCGCCGAGCTGCGGATGACGCCGAGCACGGGGTGGCCGTTGCGGCGGGCGTCGCTGAGCCGTTCCAGCAGCAGCATGCCGACGCCCTCGGACCAGCCGGTGCCGTCGGCGGACGCGGCGAACGACTTGCACCGGCCGTCGGCGGCGAGGCCGCGCTGCCGGGAGAACTCGACGAACGGGCCGGGGGTGGCCAGCACGGTCGCGCCGCCGGCCAGGGCGAGGCCGCACTCGCGCTGGCGCAGCGCCTGGCAGGCGAGGTGGATGGCGACCGAGGCCGACGAGCAGGCGGTGTCCACGGTGACCGACGGGCCCTCCAGCCCGAACGTGTACGCCAGCCGGCCGGAGACCACGCTGGCGGCGGTGCCGGTCAGCACGTACCCCTCGACGCCGGGCGCCCGGTGCAGCACGGCGGCGTAGTCCTGCCCGGAGGTGCCGACGAAGACGCCGGAGCGGCTGCCGCGCAGCGACAGCGGGGCGATGCCGGCCCGCTCGAACAGCTCCCAGGTGACCTCCAGCAGCAGCCGCTGCTGCGGGTCCATGGCGACCGCCTCGCGCGGCGAGATGCCGAACAGCGCGGCGTCGAACTGCCCCGCGGCCTGCAGGAACCCGCCCGAGGTGGTGTACGAGGTGCCGGCGTTGTCCGGGTCGGCGTGGTAGAGCCGCTCCAGGTCCCAGCCGCGGTCGGTGGGGAAGTCGCCGATGGCGTCCCCGCCGGACGAGACGAACTCCCACAGCTCTTCGGGCGAGGTGATGCCGCCCGGGTAGCGGCAGCTCATCGCCACGATCGCCACGGGCTCGGACTCCTCGGCGGTGACCTCGCGCAGCCGTTGGCGGGTCTGCTGCAGCTCGGCGACGACCCGCGTCAGGTATTCGCGCAGCCGCTCTTCGTCCGCCATGACATCTCGCTTTCTCGTGACACCACAGGTCCCCGGGCGGCTCAGGAGAGCCCGAGGTCCTGGTCGATGAGGTCGAACAGCTCCTGGTTGCTGGCCACCCGCAGCCGGTCGGCCACCTCGGCGGTCTCCTCCCGACGTTCCTCGGCGGTGCCGAGCCGTTCGAGCAGGCTGTGCAGCCGCATCGTGATCCGCACCCGGCCGATGTCGTCCGGGTCGCGCAGGGCGAGGACGCTCTCCAACTGGTCCAGCTCCGCCAGCGTCGGCAGCGCCTCCACCGACGCCTCGCTGAGCAGTTCGGCCCGCAGGTGCTCGGCCAGCGCCTGCGGCGTCGGGTAGTCGAACACCACCGAGCTGGGCAGGCTCAGCCCGGTCGAGCGGGCCAGCCGGCCCCGCAGCTCCACGGCCGTGAGCGAGTCGAAGCCGAGGTCCCGGAAGGGCCGGCCGGCCTCCACGGCGTACGGGCTGTCGTGGCCGATGACCTCGCCCGCGGCGGTGCGGATGAGGTCCACCAGCAGCCGCGCCTGCTCGGCCTGCGACAGCTCGCCGAGGCGCTTGCGCAGCTCGCCGGCGACCTGGTCGCCGTCCTCGGCGTCGGCCCGCGCCGCCTCGGCCTGGGCGGCCACCTCGGCGATCTCGCTGATCAGCGGCCGGGGCCGGGCGGAGGCGAACACCGGCGCGAAGCGGCCCCAGTCGATGTCGGCGACCGTGAGGGCGGCGTCGTCGCCGTCGAGGCCGGCGCGCAGGGCGGCCATCGCCGGTTCCCGGTCGAGCAGCGACACCCCGCGCCGGCTCATGGCCGCCGCGTGCGCGTCGGTCACCATGCCGCCGCCGGCCCACGGTCCCCAGTTCACCGAGAGGTGCCGGGCGCCGCCGGCCGGCCGGGACTGCGCCCAGGCGTCGAGGAAGGCGTTGCCGGCGGCGTACGCGCCGTGGTCGCCGACGCCCCAGACGGCGGCGATGGAGGAGAAGTGCACGACCAGGTCGAGCGGCTCCGGGTCGAGGAACTCGTCCAGGTGCCGGGCGCCGGCGATCTTGCCGGAGACGACGTCGGCGAGTTCCTCCCCGGTCACCGCGGCGACCGGGTTGAGCCGGCCCACGCCGGCGGCGTGCACCACCGCGTGCACGGTCTCGCCGTCGGCGCGCAGACCGCGTACCAGGTCGGCGACCGCGTCCCGGTCGGCCAGGTCGCAGGCCAGCACCCGGGCCTCGGCGCCGAGGGCGGCCAGTTCCGCCACCGCCTCGTCGGCCCCGGGGGCCGCCGCGCCGCGCCGGCTGACCAGCAGCAGTCGCCGCGCGCCGTGGCGGGCGAACCAGCCGGCGGCGTACCGGCCGACGGCGCCGGTGCCGCCGGTGACCAGGACGGTGCCCGGCGGCTGCCAGTCGGCCGGCGTCGCGGCGCGGGGCGCGCGGGCCAGCCGGCGCAGGTACGTGCCGGAGTCGCGCACCGCGAGCTGGTCCTCGTGCCCGGCGGCGGTGAGTGCCGCCAGGACGTGCTCGGCGGCGGCCGGGGTCACGGTCGCGGGCAGGTCCAGCAGGCCACCGAAGTGCCGGGGGTGTTCCAGCGCGGTCACCAGGCCGAGGCCCCACGTGGTGGCCTGGGCGGGACGGACGACGGGGTCGTCGGCGGCGGTGGCGACGGCCTGCCGGGTGAGCAGCCACAACGGCACCGGGGGCAGGGCGTCCGTGACCGCCTGCACCAGGGCGAGGTTCGCGGTCAGGCCCAGGGGCACGGCGGGCCGGTCGGGGTGCGGTCGCTCGTCGAGGGCCAGCAGCGACACGATCCGGGTGGACGCGGCGCCGGCGAGCCGCTCGGCGAGCGCCGTCCGGTCGGTCGTCGCCGGGTCGACGGCGAGCTGCCGCACCGTGCCGCCCCGGGCGGTGACGAGTTCGGCGAGCCGGTCGACGACCGGCTGGTCCGTACCGCTGTGGACCAGGGTCCACGTGCCGTCCACGGCGCCCGCCGCGAGGGCCTGCGGACGCCAGGTGATGCGGTAGCGCCAGCCGCCGGCGAGGGTGTCCTCCTGCTGCTGGCGCCGCCACCGGGCCAGGTCCGGCAGCAGCTCCCGCAGCGGCCGGTCCGCGTCGAGGCCGAGCCGGCCGGCGAGCGCGTCGCCGTCACCGGACGCCACGGCCCGCCAGAACGCCGAGTCGACGTCGTCGCGGCTGGCGGCGGGGGTACCCGCCGGGGCCGCGTCGAGGGTCGGCCAGAACCGCTGGTGGGCGAACGCGTACGTGGGCAGGTCCACGGGGCCGGCGCCGGGCAGCAGCCGCGACCAGCGTACGGGCACGCCGTGGCAGTGCAGCCGGGCCACGGCGCCGAGCAGGGTGGCCACCTCGTCCTGGCCGGGCCGCTGCACGCCGGTCACGACGACCGGGGCGTCCGCCGGCAGCGCGTCGGCGGTCAGGGCCGTCAGCACGGTGTCCGGCCCGATCTCCAGGAACCGGGTCACCCCGTGGGCGTGCAGGTGGCTGACGGTGTCGGCGAAGCGGACCGCCTCGCGGACGTGGCGCACCCAGTAGTCGGGGGTGCAGAGCTCCTCGGCGTCCACCACCGCGCCGGTCAGGTTCGACACCAGCGGCACCGCCGGCGGGGCGTACGACAGGGTCGCCGCCACGGCCGCGAACTCGGCGAGCATCGGCTCCATCAGCGGGCTGTGGAAGGCGTGGCTGACCCGCAGCCGCTTCGTGCGTACCCCGAGGCCGGCGAAGTGGGCGGCCAGCCCGGTCAGCGCGTCCTCGGCGCCGGCGACGACGACGGCGGTCGGGCCGTTCACGGCCGCGACGGCGACCCGCCCCCGCGTGCCGTCCAGGGCCCGCAGCACGTCGACCTCGGGCGCGGCGACGGCGAGCATCCCGCCGCCGGCGGGCAGGGCCTGCATCAGCCGGCCCCGGTTGCCGACGAGCGCGCAGGCGTCGGGCAGGTCGAGCACCCCCGCCACGTGCGCCGCGCTGATCTCCCCGACGGAGTGCCCGGCCACGAAGTCGGGCCGGATCCCCCAGTCCTCGAGCAGCCGGAACAGCGCCACCTCGACGGCGAAGAGCCCAGCCTGGGTGAAGGCCGTCTGGTCGAGCAGGTCGGCCTCGGCGGTGCCGGGCTCGGCGAACAGCACCGGCCGCAGCGGCCGCGGCAGGTACGCGTCCAGGTGCTGGCACGCCTCGTCGAGGGCCGCCGCGAAGACGGGGAACGTCTCGTACAGGCGGCGGCCCATCCCGGCGTGCTGGGCACCCTGGCCGGAGAAGAGCGCCGCCAGCGCCCCGCCGGGCTCGGCGACGCCCCGGGTGAGTCCGGGGTGGTCCTGGCCTTCGGCGAGTGCGCGCAGGCCGGCGAGGGCCGCGTCGGCGTCGGCGGCGAGCAGCACCGCGCGGTGCCGCAGCGGGGAACGGCCGGTGGCCAGTCCCCGGGCCACGTCGGCGGCGGGCGAGGCGGTGTGCGGCAGCCAGTCGGCCAGCCGTGCCGCCTGGGCCCGCAGGCTGTCGGCGGCGTCGGCGGAGACGACCCAGGGCAGCACCGGCGGCCCCTCGGCCGGCCGGGGCGTGCCGGTGTCGGCCGGCGACGGCACGTCGGGTGCCTGTTCGAGGATGACGTGCACGTTGGTGCCGCTGACCCCGAACGACGACACGCCGGCCCGGCGCGGCCGGTCCACCTCCGGCCACGGCTGCGCCTCGGTCAGCAGCGCGACCGCGCCCGCCGACCAGTCCACGTGCGGCGTCGGCTCGTCCACGTGCAGGGTGGGCGGCAGCAGGTCGTGCTGGAGCGCCAGCACCATCTTGATCACGCCGGAGACGCCCGCGGCGGCCTGGGTGTGGCCGATGTTCGACTTGACCGAGCCCAGCCAGAGCGGCCGGTCGGTGGGCCGGTCCCGCCCGTACGTGGCCAGCAGCGCCTGCGCCTCGATGGGGTCGCCGAGCCGGGTGCCGGTGCCGTGCCCGTCGACGGCGTCGACGTCGGCGGCGGTCAGCCGCGCGTTGGCCAGCGCCTGGCTGATCACCCGCTCCTGGGCGGGGCCGTTGGGGGCGGTCAGGCCGTTGCTGGCGCCGTCCTGGTTCATCGCCGAGCCGCGCACGACGGCCAGGATCCGCCGGCCGTCGCGCTGGGCGTCGGAGAGCCGCTGCAGCATCACCAGGCCGACGCCCTCGCCCCAGCCGGTGCCGTCGGCGGCCCCGGCGAAGGACTTGCACCGGCCGTCGAGGGCCAGCCCCCGCTGCCGGGCGAACTCCAGGAACGGGCCGGGCGTGGCCATCACCGTCACGCCGCCGGCGACCGCGACGTCGCACTCGCCCTGCCGCAGGGACTGGCAGGCCAGGTGCAGCGCCACCAGCGACGACGAGCAGGCGGTGTCGACGCTGACCGCGGGGCCCTGCAACCCGAAGTGGTACGCCAGCCGACCGCTGATGACGGCGGCGACGTTGCCGGTGGCCTGGTAGCCCTCGGTCTCGACCCGGGCGGCCATCAGCAGCGTCGCGTAGTCCTGGCCGTTGGTGCCGACGAAGACGCCGGTGTTGGTCTCCCGCATGTCGGCCGGCGCGGTGCCGGACCGCTCGAACAGCTCCCAGGCGCTCTCCAGCAGCACCCGCTGCTGCGGGTCCATCACCATCGCCTCGCGCGGGGAGATGCCGAACAGGGCGGCGTCGAAACCGGCGGCGTCGGTGAGGAAGCCGCCCTCGCGGACGTACGAGGTGCCGGGCCGGTCGGGATCGGGGTCGTAGATGCCCTCCAGGTCCCAGCCCCGGTCGGTCGGGAACTCCGCGATCCCGTCGCGCCCCTCGGCGACCAGTCGCCACAGGTCCTCGGGGCCGGCGACGCCGCCGGGGTAGCGGCAGCTCATCGAGACGATGGCGATCGGCTCGTCCAGTGCGGTGGCGGCCCGCGTGGGCGCGGTCGTCGGGGTGTCGTCGCCGGTGAGCCGGGCCGCCAGGTGCCCGGCGAGGGCCTCGGGCGTCGGGCGGTCGAACACCAGGGTCGCCGGCAGGTTCAGCCCCACCGCCTCGGCGAGCCGGTTGCGCATCTCCACGGCGCTGAGCGAGTCGAAGCCGATCTCCCGGAACGACCGGTCCGCCGCCAACGCCTGCGGCGAGGACAGCCGCAGCACCGCCGCCGCGTGGACCCGGACGAGGTCGAGCAGGATCCGGCGGCGTTCCGGCGCGGCGAGGCCGGCCAGCCGGCCGCGCAGGGGCGAGGCCGCGTCGGGCGTGTCGCCGTCGCGCTGCCCGGCGGCGAGCAGCCGCGCCACCTCGGGGATGTCGGCGATCAGCGGCCGGGGGCGGGCGAGCGTGTAGGTCTGCAGGAACCGGTCCCAGGCGATGTCCGCCACGGTGAGCGTGGTGTCGCCGTCGTCGAGCGCCCCGGCCAGGACGGAGACCGCGAGGTCGGGACGCATGGCCCGTACGCCCGAGCGGAACATCTGGTCGGCGGCGCCCTCGGCGTCGACCATGCCGCCGCCGTCCCAGGCGCCCCAGGCGATGGCGGTGGCGGCCCGGCCGCGCCGTCGCCGGTCCTCGGCGAGCGCGTCGAGGAAGGCGTTGGCGGCGGCGTAGCCGCCCTGGTGCCCGCCGCCCCAGACGCCCGCGCCGGAGGAGAAGAGCACGAACGCCGACAGGTCGTCGCCGCACACCTCGTCGAGGTTGACCGCGCCGGCCACCTTGGCCCGCAGGGCGTCGGCGAGGTCGGCCACGTCGGTGGCGGCGACCGGTGCGGCGTGGGCGACGCCGGCGGTGTGGAACACGGCCCCGATGCGGGTGCCCTGCCCGGCCAGCTGCGCGACGAGGGCCCGCAGGGCGTCGGGATCGGCGACGTCGCAGGCGGCCACGGTGACGGTGGCGCCGGCGGCGCGCAGTTCGTCCGCCAGCTCGTCGGCGCCGGGCGTGGCGGGGCCCTGGCGGCCGGTCAGCACCAGCTCGCCGACGCCCTCGCGGGCCAGCCAGCGCGCGACCTGGGCCCCGATCGACCCGAGGCCGCCGGTGACCAGGACGGCGCCGCTCGCGGGGCGCCAGTCTCCGGTGGCCGTGCGGTCGGCGCGGGCCCGGACCAGTCGCCGGGCGAACACCCCGGAGGGTCGCAGCGCCAGCTGGTCCTCCGCGTCGACGCCGGTCAGCACCGCCACGAGCCGGGCCCGGTCCCGGGGGTCCAGCTCGGTGGGCAGGTCCAGCAGGCCGCCCCAGCGGTCCGGGTGCTCCAGGGCGACCACCCGGCCGAGGCCCCAGAGCATCGCCTGCCGGGGGCGGTCGAGCGGGTCGGCCCGGCCGGTGGAGACCGCGCCGGCGGTGGCGCACCACAGGGGGGCGGTGATCCCGGCGTCGCCGAGGGCCTGGACCAGGGCGTACGTGCCGGCGAGGCCCGCCGGCACCACCGGGTGGGTCGGGTGCGGCGCGTCGTCGAGGCCGAGCAGGGAGAGCACGCCGGCGACGGGTCCGCCGGTACGCGCGAGTTGGTCGGCCAGCGCCTGCCGGTCCGTCTCCGTCGCGTCGATCCGGACGACCTCGGCCCCGCCGTCGCCCAGCGCCCGGGCGGCGCCGTCGGCCAGGGGGTGCTCGGCGGCGGCCGCCGGCACCACCAGCAGCCAGGTGCCGGAGAGGGTGGCCTCCGCCGCGACGGTCAGCGGCTTCCAGGTGACCCGGTAGCGCCAGGAGTCCACGGTGGACTCGTCGCGGCGGCGGCGACGCCACGAGGAGAGCAGCGGCAACGCTTCGTCGAGGGACCGGGCGGTGGTCTCGTCGATGCGCATCGCGGCGGCCAGCGCCTGCGGGTCGGCGCGTTCCACGGCCTCCCAGAAGTGCCGGTCGGCATCGTCGGAACCGGCGAGGGCGGGGGCGGTGGCGACGGGCGCCTGCGGCCAGTAGCGCTGGCGCTGGAAGGCGTACGTGGGCAGCTGCACCGGCGGGCCGGTGCGGGCGCCCAGGATCGCGGTCCAGTCCACGGGCACGCCGTGCACGTGCAGCCCGGCGAGGACCGTCAGCATCCGGCGCCAGCCGCCGGACTCGGCGTCGTCGGCGGCCACCACGACGGCGTCGGCAGCGCCGGCGTGCGCGATCTCCCGCATCCCGGCGGCGAGCACGGGCTCGGGGGCGACCTCGAGGAAGACCTGCTGGCCCTCGTCGAGCAGGGCGCGTACGAGCGGGGCGGCGTCGGCGTCGTCGGCAAGTCCCCGGTACCACCGGGCGAGGTCGAGACCGTCGGTGTCGAGCGGCCCGCCGGCCGTCGCCGAGTGCAGCGGCACCTCGGCCGCCCGCAGGGTGGTCCCGGCCAGTTCCGTGGTCAGCCGGTCCGGCGCGTCCGGGTCGGCCTCGGCCCGGCTGCCGAGGGCGATCGTCCTCGCCGCGTCGTCCAGCGACAGCGCCCCGGCCACGCAGGCGGCCGCGACCTCACCGTGGGCGTGTCCGAGCACGGCGGCGGGTCGTACGCCGAGCGAGCGCCACCAGCGGGCCAGCGAGACGGCCACGGCCCACCGCACGGCCCGCGTCACGCCGGGGTCGGCCGGGGTCGGGGCGCCGTGTGCGCCGCGCAGCACGGCGGTGAGCGACCAGTCCACCCAGGGCGCGAGCGCCGCCTCGCACGCGGCGATCGCGGCGGCGAACTCCGGCGACCGGTCGAGCAGCTCGGCCGTCGTGGCGGGCCACGGGTCGCCGTGGCCGGGGAAGACGAGGACCGGGTCGCCGCCGCGCAGCGCGATGCCGGTGACGGTGGCGGCGGTGGCGTCGCCGAGGCGGAACGACTCCAGGGCCCGCGTCAGGCCGACGCTGTCGCGGCCGAGGACGACGGCGCGGTGCCCGAAGGCGGCCCGGGTGGTGGCCAGGGCGTGCGCGACGTCGGCCGGTTCCAGCTCCGGGTGCGCCGCCAGGTGCGCGCCCAGCCGGGCCGCCTGCTCGCGCAGCGCCGGGGCGTCCACGGCGGAGAGCACCAGGGGTACGACGTCGGCGCGCGGGCGGTCGGTGGCCCGGGCCTCGACCGTCTCGGCGGGCGGCTGCTCGATGATCACGTGCGCGTTGGTGCCGGAGATGCCGAACGACGACACCGCCGCCCGACGCGGCCGGTCCACGGCCGGCCACGGGGTGGGCTCGGTCGCGAGGGCGACCGCCCCGGCCGTCCAGTCGACGTGCGGGGACGCCTCGTTGACGTGCAGGGTCGGCGGGACGAGCCCGTGCCGCATCGCCAGCACCATCTTGATCACACCCGCCACACCGGCAGCCGCCTGCGTGTGCCCGATGTTCGACTTCACCGACCCCAACAACAACGGCCGATCGACGGGACGGTCCTGCCCGTACGTCGCCAGCAGCGCCTGCGCCTCGATCGGATCACCGAGCGTGGTGCCGGTGCCGTGCGCCTCGACGGCGTCCACGTCGGCAGGGGTGAGCCGCGCGTTCGCCAGCGCCTGGTGGATCACCCGCTGCTGCGAGGGGCCGTTCGGCGCGGTCAGGCCGTTCGACGCGCCGTCCTGGTTCACGGCCGTGCCGCGCAGGACGGCGTGGATGCGCCGGCCCTCGCGCTGGGCGTCGGAGAGGCGCTGCACGAGCAGCACGCCGACGCCCTCGGACCAGCCGGTGCCGTCGGCGGAGGCGGCGAACGACTTGCAGCGACCGTCCTGCGACAGGCCCCGCTGCCGCGAGAACTCGATGAACGTCCCCGGGGTCGCCATCACCGTCACACCACCGGCGAGCGCGAGATCGCACTCACCGCTGCGCAGGGCCTGCGCGGCGAGGTGCAGCGCCACCAGCGACGACGAGCAGGCGGTGTCGACGGTGACCGCGGGACCCTCCAGCCCGAACGTGTACGCCACCCGACCCGACAGCACGCTGCCCGAGTTGCCTGTGCCGACGTAGCCCTCGACCTCGTCGGCCAGCTCCATGAGCTGGGAGGCGTAGTCGTGGTACATGACGCCGGCGAAGACGCCGGTCCGGCTGCCCCGCAACCGCGACGGGTCCAGACCCGCCGACTCGAAGCTCTCCCACGACGCCTCCAGCAGCAACCGCTGCTGCGGATCCATGGCCAGGGCCTCGCGAGGCGAGATGCCGAAGAACCCGGGGTCGAACTCGGCGGCACCGTAGAGGAAGCCACCGTGCCGGGTGTACGACGTGCCGGGGTGGTCGGGGTCGGGGTCGAACAGGCTCTCCAGGTCCCAGCCGCGGTCGGTGGGGAACTCCCCGATGCCCTCGCCGCCGGCGGCCAGCAGTGCCCACAGCTGGTCGGGCGTCTCGACGCCGCCCGGGTAGCGGCAGGCCATGCCGACGATGGCGATCGGCTCGTCGACCCGGGTCGTGATCCGCGCGCCCGGAGCGGCGGGACCGCCGGCGGCGCCGGCCAGTTCGGCGTGCACGTGGGCGGCGAGCGCCTGGGGCGTCGGGTAGTCGAAGACCAGCGTCGAGGGCAACCGCAGCCCGGTGGCCGCGTTGACGCGGTTGCGCAGGTCGACGGCGGTCAGCGAGTCGAAGCCCAGCTCCCGGAACGCGCGGTCGGCCGGCACGGCCTCGGCGCCACCGTGCCCGAGCACCTGCGCGACGAGGCCGCGCACCAGCACGTCGATCTGGGCGCGCGCCTCGTCGGCGGTGAGGCCGCCGATGCGGGTCGCCCAGGTGGTGCCCTGCCCCGCCTGGCGGCGGGTCGTGGTCGTGCCGGCCAGGTTGCGGAGCATCGGCGGCACCAGGCCGGCGCCGGCCGCGGCCCGGAGGGCGGCCAGGTCGATCACGGCCGGCACCAGGGCAGGCCGGTCGGCGGCCAGCGCCGCGTCGAACAGCCGCAGCCCGGTCTCGGCGCTCATCGCGGTGACGCCGCCCCGGGTCGAGCGCGCCCGGTCCGCGTCGTCGAGGGACGCCGCCATGCCGGGGGTGTCCCACATGCCCCAGGCGAGGCTGACGGCGGGCAGTCCGAGCTGCCGCCGGTACACCGCCAACCCGTCCAGGAACGCGTTACCCGCCGCGTACGCCGACTGACCCGGCGAACCCAACACCCCCGCCACCGACGAGAACACCACGAACAGATCCAGGTCGAGCGACTCGGTCGCCTCGTGCAGGAAATACCCGGCCGACACCTTCGGCGCCAACACCCCAGCAAGACGCTCCGCCGTCAGCCCCTCCACGACACCGTCGTCGAGGACACCGGCGGTGTGCACCACGCCGGCCAACCGGCCCCCGTCAGAAACCTCGCCCACCAGAGCGAACACCTGGTCCCGGTCCGTCACGTCACACGCCGCCACCCGCACCGACGCACCCAGCGCGGTCAACCGCTCCAACAACTCGCCCGCACCCGCGGCCTCCGGGCCACGCCGCGACACGAGCACCAGCGAGCGCACGCCGTACACCGACACCAGGTGCTCCGCCACCAGCGCACCCAACGCACCCGTACCACCGGTCACCAACACCACGCCGTCACCCACGGCCGGCGTCTCCACCGACGACGAGGCGACCGCGCGCACCAGACGCGGCACGAACACCGCACCCGACCGCACCGCCACCTGACCACCGAACGCCACCGGCTCGTCGGCCACCGTCGTCAGCACACCCAGCAGCCCGGCGTCCACGTCACCGTCGACGTCCGCCAGCACGATCCGACCCGGATGCTCCGACTGCGCCGACCGCAGCAGACCCCACACCGCCGCACCCGCCAGGTCGACCACCCGATCGTCGACACCCACCGACACCGCACCCCGCGTCACCACCACCAACCGCGACTCCGCCAGGACGTCCGCCGCCAGCCAGGACTGCACCGTCGCCAGCACGTGCGACGTCGCGGCGCGTACCGCCTCGGGGTCGTTGTCGTGGCCGGCGTCCGCCGTGCCTGCCTGGTCGAGTCGCCGCGCGCCGCCCGCCGGCACCAGCAGCAGGCGCGGCACCGCGGCCGACGCCCCGGCGAGCGTCTCGACGTCGCCGTACGCCGGCAGGTCGACGCCGACCGGCGCGCCCACCAGCGCCCACCCGGAGGCGTCCCCGGCCGGGCTGACGTCCTGTGCCTGCCAGGCGACCTCGAACATCGAGCGGGCCGCCTCGTCGGGGGACGACGACACCCCGGTCAGCTCCCGCAACGCCAGCGAGTCCACCGACACGACGGCCGCGCCCGACTCGTCGCCGGCGACCAACCGCACCGCCGAGCCCGTACGCGTCAGCCGCACCCGCAGCACCCGCGCACCCGAGGCGTGCACCTGCACACCCTCGAACGCGAACGGCACCCGCGGCCCACCCGACCCCTCCGAGCCCGGCAGCAGCCCGATCGGGTGCAGGGCGGCATCCAGCAGCGCCGGGTGCACGCCGAACCCGGGCGCGTCACCGGCGACCTCGTCCGGCAACGCCACCTCGGCGAACGCCTCGTCGCCGCCGACCCACACCCGGCGCAGCCCCCGGAACACCGGCCCGTACGACAGGCCGCGCTCCGCCAGCGCCGGATACCAGCCCGCCAGGTCCACCTCGGACGCGCCGACCGGCGGCCACTCCCCCACGCCCGGCTCGTCGGCCGACGCCGGCTCCAGCACGCCCTCCGCGTGCCGGACCCACTCCGGGTCGACGGCCTCCTCCGGCTGCGAGTGCACGGTCACCGACCGGGCGCCCGCCTCGTCGGCCGCGCCCACGCGCACCTGCACCCGCACCGCACCCGCCGACGGCAGCACCAGCGGCGCGGCCACGGTCAACTCCCGCACCCGCGACGCGCCCACCTCGTCGCCCGCCCGCACAGCCAGCTCCACCAGTGCGGCGCCCGGCACGATCACCACGCCGGAGACCGAATGGTCGGCGAGCCACGCGTGCGTCGACGTGGAGAGGCGGCCGGTCAGCACCACCATGTCCTCGCCGGCCACGGAGACGGCCGCGCCGAGCAGCGGATGCCCGGCCGCCCCGAGGCCCGCCCCGGAGACGTCCGTCCACCGGCCCGCCGGTTCCAGCCAGTACCGCTGGTGCTGGAAGGCGTACGTCGGCAGGTCCAGATGCCGGCCGCCGGCCCGACCGAGCAGGTCCGCCCAGCCGACGGTCAGGCCATGCACGTGCAGCGACGCGAGGGCCTCCAGGAGGGCCTGCGGCTCGGGCCGGTCGTGGCGCGACGCCGGCACCAGCAGGGGCGCCGGTTCGTCGTCCACGCGCTCGGCGAGGCAGTTCTGCGCCATGGCGGTCAGGACGCCGTTCGGCCCCACCTCCAGGTAGGTGTCGACCTCTTCGGCGCACAGGCAGTCGACGGCGTCGGCGAAGCGCACCGTGCCGCGTACGTGGCGCACCCAGTAGTCCGGGTCGCAGAGCTGGTCGGCGTCGGCGACGCGGCCGGTCAGGTTCGACACCACCGGGATCGTCGGCGGTCGGAACGTCAGCCGCCCGGCGACGGCCGCGAACTCGGCGAGCATCGGGTCCATCCGGGCGCTGTGGAAGGCGTGGCTGACCCGCAGCCGGCGGGTCTGCACGCCCCGCTCGGACCACACCCGCTGCACCTCGTCGAGGGCCTCGACGTCGCCCGCCACCACCACGGCGGCGGGACCGTTCACGGCGGCCACGTCCAGCCGGCCGGTCAGCCCGGCGAGGGACGCGGCAACGGCGGCCTCGTCGGCGGCCACGGCGAGCATGCCGCCGCCGGCCGGCAGGGCCTGCATGAGCCGGCCGCGCGCGGCGACCAGCGCGCACGCGTCGGCCAGGGAGAGCACCCCCGACACGTGTGCCGCCGCGATCTCGCCGATGGAGTGCCCGGCCACCAGGTCCGGCACCACCCCGAACGACTCGACGAGGCGGAACAGGGCCACCTCGACGGCGAACAGGCCCGCCTGGGTGAACACCGTCTGGTCCAGCAGCTCCGCCTCGGGCGTACCCGCCTCCGCGAACAGCACCTCCCGCAACGCGCGCGGCAGCAGCGGGTCCAGGTGGCCGCACGCCTCGTCGAGGGCGGCGGCGAAGACCGGGAACGCCGCGTACAGCTCGCGGCCCATGCCGGCGCGCTGCGCGCCCTGACCGGAGAAGAGGAAGGCCACCTTGCCGCGCGGGGCCGACGATCCGGTGGTGACGGCGCCGGTCGGCTCGCCGGCGGCGAGGGCCCGCAGCGCGGTGAGCAGGTCGTCCGCGTCGCCGGCCAGGACGACCGCGCGGTGCTCGAGCCCGGCGCGGTTGACCGAGGAGACCGCGACGTCCACGGGACGCAGGGAGTCGACCCGGGCGAGGTGGTCGGCCCAGCGGCCGGCCTGCCCGGCGAGCGCCTCGGGCGTACGCGCGGAGAGGAACACCGGGGCGAGCGGGAGCGTCACGGGCGCGTCGGCGACGGGCGGGGCCTCGTCCGTGGAGGGGGCGTCGTCGGCGGGCGCCTCCTCCAGGATGACGTGCGCGTTCGTACCGCTGATGCCGAACGACGACACGGCGGCGCGGCGCGGCCGGTCGGAGGCCGACCACGGCCGCGCCTCGGTGAGCAGCGAGACCTGCCCGGCGGACCAGTCGATGTGCGGGGACGGCTCGTCGACGTGCAGGGTGGCGGGCATGGTGCGGTGCCGGATCGCCTCGATCATCTTGATCAGACCGGCGGCGCCCGCGGCGGCCTGGGTGTGCCCCAGGTTCGACTTGACCGAGCCCAGCCAGAGCGGCCCACCGTCGCCCCGGTCCTGCCCGTACGTGGCCAGCAGCGCCTGCGCCTCGATCGGGTCGCCCAGCGTGGTGCCGGTGCCGTGCGCCTCGACCACGTCGACGTCGGCCGGCGAGAGCCGGGCGTTCGCGAGGGCCTGCCGGATGACCCGCTCCTGCGACGGGCCGTTGGGCGCGGTGAGTCCGCTGCTGGCGCCGTCCTGGTTGACGGCGCTGCCCCGGACCACGGCGAGGATCCGCCGGCCGTCGCGGCGGGCGTCGGAGAGCCGCTGCAACAGCAGCACGCCGACGCCCTCGGACCAGCCGGTGCCGTCGGCGGCGGCGGCGAACGACTTGCACCGGCCGTCCGAGGCCAGGCCCCGCTGGCGGGAGAAGTCGGCGAAGGTGCCCGGGGTGGACATGACCGTCACGCCACCGGCGAGCGCGAAGTCGCAGTCGCGCTGGCGCAGCGCCTGCGTCGCGAGGTGCACGGCGACCAGCGACGACGAGCACGCCGTGTCCACGGTGACCGCCGGGCCCTCGAGCCCGAACGTGTACGCCACCCGCCCCGACACCACGCTGCCGGAGTTGCCGGTGCCGATGTAGCCCTCGACGCCCTCGGGCAGGTCCAGCACCCGCGAGGCGTAGTCGTGGTACATGACCCCGGCGAACACGCCGGTCCGGCTGCCGCGCAGCCGCTGCGGGTCGATGCCGGCGTGTTCGAACGCCTCCCAGGAGGTCTCCAGCAGCAGCCGCTGGTGCGGGTCCATCGCCAGCGCCTCGCGGGGGCTGATGCCGAAGAAACCCGGGTCGAACTGCGGCGCGTCGTAGAGGAAGCCACCCTGGCTGCTGGTCGACGTGCCCGGGTTGTCCGGGTCGGCGTGGAAGAGCCGCTCCAGGTCCCAGCCCCGGTCGGCCGGGAAGTCGCCCACCCCGTCGCCGCCCCGGTCGACGAGGTCCCACAGCTCCGCCGGGCTGGACACCCCGCCCGGGAACCGGCACGCCATCCCGATGACGGCCATCGGCTCGCGGTCCTTGGCCTCCACCTCGCGCACCCGCCGGCGCGCGTCGCGCAGGTCGGCAGTCGCACGCCGGAGGTAGTCGAGGAACTCTGCCTCAGTAGGCATCGGGCCACTCCGTATCGGGGTTCGAGGTGTGCGACATGCCGGATCAGGCCGAGCCGAACTCTTCGTCCAGCAGGCTGAAGATCTCTTCGGCGGAGGCCGACTCGAGGCTGGCGCCCTCGTCGGCGGCGGAGTCCGCACCGGACTCGGTGTAGGTCCACAGGGAGAGCAGTTCACGCAGCCGGGCGCCGACGGCGGCCCGGTCGGTGTCGGCCGAGGCCACCGCCCGCATGGCGTGCTCCAGCTTGTTCAGCTCGCCGAGCACCGTCAGCGCGGACGTGCTCCGCTCCGCCAGCAGCGCGCCCCGCAGGTACTCGACCAGCGCGGCCGTGGTCGGCCGGTCGTAGATCAGCGTGGACGGCAGCCGCAGGCCGGTGGCCGCGTTGAGCCGGTTGCGGAACTCGACGGCGGTCAGCGAGTCGAAGCCCAGCTCGACGAAGCCGCGCTCGACGTCGATCGAGCGGATCGACGCGTAGCCGAGGACCGCGGCGGCGTGGGTGCGGACCAGGTCGGAGAGCACCTGGTCGCGGTCGGCCTCCGCCGTGGCGGCGAGGGTCTCCCGCAGCGCCTCGGCCGGGTCGCGTTCGGCGGCCCGTACCGCGCCGGTCGTCGCCGGCCGGACCAGCGACCGCAGCACCGGCGGCACCGCCGCCGGACCGTGCCGGCCGATCAGGGCGAGGTCCAGGTTGACCGGTACGACCACCGGCTCGGCGAAGCGCAGCGCCTCGCTGAACAGGTCCATGCCCTCGTCGGCGCCGAGCGGCACGAAGCCGCCCCGGTTCATCCGGGCCTCGTCGACGTGCCCGGTCTGGCCGTCGCCGGTGTCGTTGACCCACGGCCCCCAGGCCAGCGAGAGCGCGGGGAGTCCCCGGTCGCGCCGGTGGTGGGCGAGGGCGTCGAGGAAGCAGTTCGCCGCCGCGTGGTTGGCCTGCCCGGGGCCGCCGAAGAGGCCGGCCGCCGAGGAGAAGAGCACGAACGCGGCCAGGTCCAGCTTCTCGGTCAGCTCGTGCAGGTGCCAGGCCGCGTCGACCTTGGGGCGCAGCACGGTGTCGAAGCGGTCCGGGGTCAGGGCGGGCAGGACGCCGTCGTCGAGCACCCCGGCGGCGTGCACCACGCCGGTCAGCGGCAGGTCGGCGGGGATCTGGTCGACCAGCAGGGCGAGCGCGTCGCGGTCGGTGACGTCGCAGGCGACCACCCGGGCGGTGGCGCCCAGCCCGGTCAGCTCGTCGACCAGCGCGGCGACGCCCGGGGCGTCCGTCCCGCTGCGGCTGACCAGCAGCAGGTGCCGTACGTCGTGCCGGGTCACCAGCCGTCGCGCCACGAGCCGCCCGAGCAGGCCGGTCGCCCCGGTCACCAGGACGGTGCCGGCGGCCAGGTCGGGGCCGGGCACCTCGGCCGGGGGCGGGCCGAGCCGGGTCAGCCGGGGCACCCGGAGCTGGCCGGCGCGTACCGCGAGCTGGGGTTCGCCCGTGGCCAGGGCCGCCGGCAGCAGCGTGGCGGCCGAGCCGTCGTCGTCGACGTCGAGCAGCACGATCCGGTCGGGGTTCTCGGACTGGGCGGAGCGCAGCAGGCCCCAGGCGGTGGCGGCCGGCACGTCGGCGATCCGCTCGTCCGGGTCGACCCGGACGGCGCCGCGGGTGACCACCACCAGCCGGGCGGCGGTCAGGGCCTCCTCGGCCAGCCACTGCTGGGCCAGCGCGAGCATCCGGTGGGCGACCCGGTGCGCCTGGGCGGCCGGGTGCGGCTCGTCGGCGGTCGTCGCCACACAGGTCGCCACCACCGCGTCGGGCACGGGGCCGCCCGCGCGCACCTCGGCGACCAGCGCGGAAAGGTCCGCGTGCCCCTCGGCGCCGGGCCAGTCGCCGCCGAGGGCGACGAGCCGGGGGGTGCCGTCGGCGCGGCCGGCGGTCGGGGCGACCCAGTCGAGGCGGTGCAGGGACCGGCTGGCCGAGCGGCGGGCGGCGCTGAGCTGCTCGCCGGAGATGGGCCGCAGGACCAGACCCTCGACGGAGGCGACCGGCGTCGCGCCGGTGTCGGTGATCGTCAGGGCCACGGACCCGGCGTCGGTGGCGCGCAGCCGGATCCGCAGCTCGCGGGCGCGGGTGGGGCGGATGGTGACGCCCGACCAGGTGAACGGCAGGCCGGGACGGATGTCGGGGCCGCCGTCGGTGGCCGGCGTCGCGCCGGCGTCGGCGGGGTCGCCGCCCATGCCGGCGGTGGCGCTCGCGCCGATGGCGTGCAGCGCCGCGTCCATCAGGGCCGGGTGCACGGAGAACGCCGTGGTGTCGGTGGACGCGTCGGCGTCCAGCGCGACCTCGGCGAGGATGTCCGTGCCCGAGCGCCACGCCGCGCGCAGCGCGCGGAAGGCGGGGCCGTAGTGGTAGCCCTGGGCGGCGAGCCGGGCGTAGAGCCCGTCGAGGGCGATCGGCTCGGCGTCGGCGGGCGGCCACACGGCCGCCGGCGCGGCCTCCGGGTCGACGGTGTCGCCGAGCTGGCCGGACGCGTGCCGCTGCCAGGCCCGGGACCCGTCGGGTGCGGTGTCGTCGTCGCGCCGGGTGTGGATGGCGACCGGCCGGAGCCCGGTCCCGTCCGGCGGGCCGACGCGCACCCGCAGGTCGACTCCCCCCTCGGTGGGGATCGCGAGCGGCGCCTCCAGGTTCAGCTCGGCGACGCTCGCCGTGCCGGCCTGCCGCCCGGTCCAGGACGCCAGCTCCACCAGCGCCGTCCCGGGCAGCAGCACCGTGCCGAGCACGGCGTGGTCGGCGAGCCAGGGGTGGGTGGCGAGGGTGATCCGGCCGGTGAACAGCAGGCCCTCGTCGCCGGGCAGGTCGGCCACCGCGCTGAGCAGCGGGTGGTCGACCACGTCGAGGCCCACGGCGGGCAGGACCGTGCGGTGGGCGCCGGTGCGCTCCAGCCAGTAGCGGTGCCGTTCGAAGGCGTACGTGGGCAGGTCGACCGGCTCGGTCTCGGGCAGCAGCCGGCGGTGGTCCACGCTCAGGCCGAGGGTGTGCGCGGCGGCGAGGGCCCTCAGCAGCCGGCTGGCGGCGTCGTCGGTCCCGCCGAGTGTGTCCAGGACGTGGCCGGTGGTGCCCGTCGCGTCGAGGACGGCGGCGACCCGGGCGGTCAGCGCCGGCTCCGGCGAGACCTCCACGAAGGTCGGGTGTCCGGCCGCGACGGCGGTACGGAGGGCGGCGTCGAGCTGCTCCGCTCCCCCGGCCGGGTGCCCGGCGCCGAGGGCGGCCGGGTCGGCCCAGTGGTCGGCGCCGAGGGCGGCCGGGTCGGTCCAGTCCCCGGTGACGGTGGAGACCAGCCGGGCGGTCCCGGCCTGCGGCGCGATCCCCGCCAGGGCGGCGCGCAGGCCCTCCGGGTCCAGCTCGCCCGCGGCGGCCCTGGCCCGCAGCGCCGCCACCCGGGCGGCGTCGGGCAGGGACAGCAGGCCCGCCACACAGGCGGCCACGATCTCGCCGTCGCCGTCGCCGACGACCGCGGCCGGGGTGACACCGGCGTGCCGCCAGACGGCGGCGAGCGCCACCCCGACGGCGAACAGCACGGGTCCGGCCAGCTCCGGCCGCTCCCCCCAGGAGGTGTCCGCGCCGGTCAGCAGCGCGGCCGGGTCGACGTCGGCCCAGGGCGCGAGGGCCTGCCGGCACTCGGCGAGCGTGTCGTCGAAGACGGGGCAGCGGCCCACCAGGCCGGCCGCCGCGCCCGCCGGGGTGGCCCCCGGGAAGACGAACACCGGGCCCGCGCCGTGGTTGGCGACGGTGCCGGTCAGCACGTTGCCGGCCGGCGTGCCGGCGGCGAGCGCGTCCAGGCCGGCCAGTAGCTCGCCGGGGGTCACGCCGAGCACCGCGGCGCGCCGGTCGAACGCCGAACGGGTCGTGGCGAGGGACCAGCCGACCGCCGCCGGGGCGAGGCCGGGGTGCGCGCGCAGGTGCCGGGCCAGCCGGGACGCCTGCGTGGCCAGGGCCGAGGTCGAGCGGGCCGAGACCGGCCACACCACCGCGTCGGCGGCGACCAGCCCGGCGGCCGGGGCGGGCGCCGCCTCGACGTCGTCGGGCACGTCGGTGTCGGCGGGCTGCTCGACGACCACGTGCGCGTTGGTGCCGGAGATCCCGAACGAGGAGACCGCCGCCCGGCGGGGCCGGCCGACCGCCGGCCACGGCCGGGACTGGGTCACCAGCTCCACGTCGCCGGCCGACCAGTCGATATGCGGCGAGGGCGTGTCCACGTGCAGCGACGCCGGGACGGTGCCCTCGCGCATCGCCAGCACCATCTTGATCACACCGGCCACACCGGCGGCGGCCTGCGCGTGGCCCATGTTCGACTTCACCGAGCCCAGCAGCAGCGGGCCGGCGTCGCCCCGGTCCTGCCCGTACGTCGCCAGCAGGGCCTGCGCCTCGATCGGGTCGCCGAGGACGGTGCCGGTGCCGTGCGCCTCGACGACGTCCACGTCCGTGGTGCTCAGCCGGGCGCTGGCGAGCGCCTGGCGGATCACGCGCTGCTGGGAGGGGCCGTTGGGGGCGGTCAGCCCGTTGGACGCGCCGTCGGAGTTCACGGCGGAGCCGCGTACCACGGCGAGGATGCGGCGGCCCTGCCGCCGGGCGTCGGAGAGCCGCTGCACGAGCAGCATGCCGACGCCCTCGGACCAGCCGGTGCCGTCGGCCGTGGCCGCGAAGGACTTGCACCGCCCGTCGGAGGCCAGGCCGCCCTGGCGGGAGAACTCCTGGAACGCCGTGGGGGTGGCCATCACCGCCACGCCGCCGGCCAGCGCCAGGTCGCACTCGCCGCGCCGCAGCGCCGCCCCGGCGAGGTGCAGCGCCACCAGCGACGAGGAGCAGGCCGTGTCGACGGTGACGGCGGGCCCCTCCAGCCCGAGGGCGTACGCGACCCGGCCGGAGATGACGCTGTGCGCGGCGCCGGTCATCAGGTAGCCCTCGACGCCCTCCGGGACCTCGGTCAGTCCCGTGCCGTAGCCGGAGGTGGAGGCGCCCACGAAGACGCCGGTACGGGTGCCGCGCAGCGTCGCGGGATCCACCCCGGCCCGCTCCAGCGCCTCCCAGGACGTCTCGAGGGTGAGCCGCTGCTGCGGGTCCATGGCGAGGGCCTCGCGGGGCGAGATCTCGAAGAAGGCGGGGTCGAAGTCCGCCACGTCGTAGAGGAAGCCGCCCGCCGGGGGGTGCGTCCCCTCGGTCGGCTCGGGAATCTCCCAGCCCCGGTCGGTGGGGAACGGCGAGATGGCGTCCACGCCGTCGGCGACCAGCCGCCAGAACGCCTCCGGCCCGTCGACTCCGCCGGGGTAGCGGCAGGCCATGCCGACGATCGCGACGGGCTCGTCGGCGTCCACGACGACGGTCTGCGGGGCGTCGGCCGGGGCGGCGCCGGAGACCAGCTCGCGCAGGTGCGCGGCCAGCTCGGCGGGGGTGGGGTAGTCGAAGACCAGCGTGGTGGGCAGCCGCAGGCCGGTGGCGGTGTTCAGCCGTCCCCGGAAGTCCACGGCGGTCAGCGAGTCGAAGCCGAGGTCCTTGAACGGGCGCCCGCGCAGCTCGTCGGGGGTGGCGTGGCCCAGCACCGCCGCGGTCTGATCGTTGACCAGCCGCAGCAGTTCCCGTTCCTGTTCCGCCGCGGGCAGCGCCGCGAGGTGACGCAGCGGCGCGGCGGTCCCGCCCGCGGTCGACGTGGCGGCCTCCTCCTGCGCGACGAGCGCGCGCACCTGCGGCAGGTCGCCCAGGAACGGGCTGGGCCGGGCCACGGTGAACGCGGGGTGGAACCGGGTCCAGTCGACGTCGGCGACGGTCACGCAGGGCGTCGGGCGGCGCAGCGCCCGGTCGAGCGCGACGAGCGCCTTCTCCGGGTCGACGGGCGGCAGGCCCATCCGGTTGAGCTGCTCGGTGGCCACGTTCTCGGCGGCCATGCCGTGTTCGCCGCCCCAGGCCGTCCAGGAGACGGCGGTGGCCGGCAGGCCCCGGTCGCGCCGGTTGACGGCCAGGGCGTCCAGCAGGGAGTTGCCGGCGCCGTAGGCGCACTGGCCGGCGCTGCCCCACACGCCGGAGATGGAGGAGAACATGACGAACGCGCCCAGCTCGCGGTCGGCGAGGCACGCGTCGAGGTGCAGGGCGCCGAGCACCTTGCCCGCGACGACGTGGGAGAACTCGTCGAGGGTGGTGTCGGTCAGCGGGGTGAGCTGGTCGGTGCCGGCGGCGTGCACGACCGCGGTCAGGTCGGGCAGCGAGCCGACCAGGTCCGCCACGGACCGCCGGTCGGTGACGTCGCAGGTGGCGGCGGTGACCCGCCCGTCGGCGCCGTACGCGTCGAGCAGGTCCGCCACGGCCGGTGCGGCGGCGCCCCGGCGGCTGGCCAGGACCACCCGTCCGACGCCGCGGCCGAGCAGCCAGCGGGTGACGTGCCCGCCGAGGGCGCCGGTGCCGCCGGTGACCAGGACGGTGCCGGAGCACCAGTCGCCGGCGGGCGGCTCGTCCGCCGCCGGCGGGGCCGGGGTGAGCCGTCGGGCCCAGGTGCCGCCGGGTCGCACGGCCACCTGGTCCTCGCCGCCGTGGCCGGCGAGCACCGCGGCGAGCCGCCGGGCGGTGGCGTCGTCGACGGTGGCCGGCAGGTCGACCAGGCCGCCCCAGCGGTGCGGCTGCTCGACGGCCGCCGCCCGGCCGAGGCCCCAGACCTCGGTCTGCAGCGGGTGCGCGACCCGGTCGCCCGGGGCCGCCGCCACGGCGCCGCTGGTGACGCACCACAGCGGGGCCACCAGGTCGAGGTCGGTCATGGCCTGGACCAGGGCGAGGGTGCCGGCGGCGGCGAGGGTCACGCCGGGGTGCTCGGGCAGCAGCCGGTCCTGGCCGGCGACCACGGCGAGCACGCCGTCGACGCCCCCGTCGTCGATCGTCCCGCGCAGCCGGGCGGCGAGCGCCGCGCGGTCGAGGTCCGCCGCGCCGACGCGCAGCACCAGCGGCTCGGCGTCGCCGAAGAGCCCGGCGAGGCCGTCGGCCCACGCCGGCGCGTCGTCGGCCGGCAGCACGACCAGCCAGCGGCCCGTCGGGCCGTCGGTGTCCTCGACCGGCACGGGCTGCCAGGTCACCTGGTACGACCAGCCGTCCACGAGGGAGCGTTCCCGCCGGGACCGGCGCCAGGAGGTCAGCACGGGCAGGGCCGGCAGCAGCGCCCGGACCTGCTCGTCGTCGTCGCCCAGCTCGCCGCGCAGGGTGTCGACGTCCGCCTGCTCCAGGGCGGTCCAGAACTCGTCGTCGCCGTCCGTGGCGGTGGCCCCGGGGGCGGCGGGCGGCGGCTCGGGCCAGAACCGCTGCCGGCGGAAGGCGTACCCGGGCAGGGGCACCCGGGCGGTGTCGGCGCCGGCGAACAGCTCCGCCCAGCCCACCTCGACCCCGCCGACGTGTAGCTCGGCGAGGGCGGTGAGCGCGGACGCGGGCTCGGGGCGGTCGCGACGCAGCAGCGCCACGGCGGCGGTGTCGTCGTCCGCGCCGGCCGCGGTCAGGACGTCGCGGGCCAGCGCGGTGAGCACCCCGCTGGGGCCGACCTCCAGGAACGTACGCACGCCCAGGGCGCGCAGCTGGTCGACGCCGTCGGCGAACCGGACGGCCTCCCGCACGTGCCGCACCCAGTAGTCGGCGGTGCGGATCTCGTCGGGGTCGGCGAGCGCACCGGTCAGGTTCGACACGATCGGCAGCGCCGGCGGGTGCAGCTCCAGCCCGCGCAGCACGGCGGCGAACTCGGCGAGCATGGGTTCCATCAGCGGGCTGTGGAAGGCGTGGCTGACCCGCAGGGGCCTGGTGCGTACGCCCTGGTCGGCCCAGCGGCGTTCGAGTTCCTCGACGGCGTCGGCCGCGCCGGAGACGACCACGGCGGTGGGCCCGTTGACGGCGGCCACGGCGACCCGGTCCTCGACGCCGGCCAGGGCGGCCCGGACGGCGTCGGCGGGGAGCTGGACGGCCAGCATCGCGCCGCCGGCCGGCAGGGCCTGCATCAGCCGGCCCCGCGCCGCGACGAGCGTGGCGGCGTCGGGCAGCGACAGCACGCCGGCCGCGTGCGCGGCGGACAGCTCGCCGATCGAGTGGCCGAGCAGGACGTCCGGGACGATCCCCCAGCTCTGCAGGAGCCGGAACAGCGCGACCTCGACGGCGAACAGGCCGGCCTGGGTGTAGAGCGTCTGGTTGAGCAGCCCGGCGGCCTCGTCGCCCTCGGGGGCGAAGAGCACGGGGGTGAGCGGGCGGGGCAGGTGGCGGTCCAGCTCGGCGCAGACCTCGGCCAGCGCCCGGCCGAAGACGGGGAACGCGGCGGCCAGCTCGCGGCCCATGCCGCTGCGCTGCGCGCCTTGGCCGGAGAAGAGGAACGCGAGCTTGCCGCCGCGCGGACCGGCGCCGGTGACCAGGCCGGGGGCGTCGCCGCCGGCGGCCAGCGCGCGCAGGCCGGCGGTCAGGTCGGCGCGGTCGGCGGCGAGCAGCACGGCCCGGTGTTCGAGGCTGGCCCGGGTGCGCGCCGACGACCAGCCGACGTCGGTCAGGCGCAGCGCGGGGCGGCCGTCGAGCCAGTCGGCCCAGCGGGTCGCCTGCGCGGCCAGGGACTCGGCGTCGCGGGCGGAGACCAGCACCGGCACGAGGCCGGCCCCGGCGACCGGGGCGGGCCCGGTGGCGGCGGCCGTCGCGGTGCCCGGGTCGGTGGCGGCGACGGGGCCGTCCGGGGCGTCCGCGGGGGCCGGGTCGTCGGCGGGCGCCTCCTCGATGATCACGTGGGCGTTGGTGCCGCTCATGCCGAACGAGGAGATGCCCGCGCGGCGGGGCTGCTCACCGGCGGGCCACGGCCGGGGCTCGGTCGCCAGCGCCACCGCGCCGGCCGTCCAGTCCACGTTGGGGGTGGGCTCGTCGACGTGCAGGGTGGCCGGCACGGTGTCGTGCCGCAGGGCCATCACCATCTTGATGACGCCGGCCACGCCGGCGGCGGCCTGGGTGTGGCCGATGTTCGACTTGACCGAACCGAGCAAGAGCGGCCGGTCCGCCGGCCGGCCCTGCCCGTACGTCGACAGCAGCGCCTGCGCCTCGATCGGGTCGCCGAGGGTGGTGCCGGTGCCGTGCGCCTCCACGACGTCGACCTGCTCCGGGGCGAGCCGGGCGCTGGCCAGCGCCTGGAGCACGACGCGCTGCTGGGACGGGCCGTTGGGGGCGGTCAGGCCGTTGCTCGCGCCGTCCTGGTTGACCGCGCTGCCGCGTACCACGGCGAGGACGGGGTGGCCGTTGCGTCGCGCGTCGGAGAGCCGCTCGACGAGCAGCAGGCCGGCGCCCTCGCCCCAGGCGGTGCCGTCGGCGGCGGCGGCGAACGACTTGACCCGGCCGTCGGAGGCCAGGCCCCGCTGGCGGCTGAAGCCGATGAAGGCGGACGGGGTGGACATGACGGTGGCCCCGCCGGCCAGCGCCAGGGTGCACTCCCCCTGCCGCAGCGCCTGGCAGGCCAGGTGCAGCGCCACCAGCGACGACGAGCAGGCGGTGTCGACGGTGACGGCGGGACCCTCGATACCGAGCGCGTACGAGATCCGGCCGGACACGACGCTCGCCGCGGTGCCGGTGAGGATGTAGCCCTCGGTGCCGGGCGGCGGCTGCTGGAGCAGGCCCACGTAGTCCTGGCCGGTGGTGCTCGCGAAGACCCCCACCTGGTGCCCGCGCAGCGTCGACGGGTCGATGCCGGCGTGCTCGAACGCCTCCCAGGAGGTCTCCAGCAGCAGCCGCTGCTGCGGGTCCATGGCGAGCGCCTCGCGCGGCGAGATGCCGAAGAACGCGGCGTCGAAGTCGGTGGCCGACTCGACGAAGCCGCCCTCGGCGACGTACGACGTGCCGGGGTGGTCGGGGTCCGGGTGGAACAGCCGCGCCAGGTCCCAGCCGCGGTCGGCGGGGAACGCGGAGACGGCGTCCCGACCGGAGTCGACGAGTTCCCACAGCTCCTCGGGGGAGTCCACGCCGCCCGGGAACCGGCAGGCCATGCCGACGATGGCGATCGGCTCGCGGCTGGCCGCCTCAAGCTCGCCGAGCTTCCTCCGGGTCTGGTGAAGGTCCGCCGTCACCCATTTCAGGTACTCCCGGAGCGTATCTTCAGTCGCCATTGACGCCACCTCTTCGGGCCGGAAAGAAACAGCGACCCAATACCGTCCACAGACGCCACAAGCCGCGAAGATCTAAGCCCATTCAGCCGACCACGAATTGCCCAGACAAAAAGCGTTTCAGTCCCCACCAGGCCTGCCGCGCCGGACGAAAGGTAATTGTCGCCGGACGGCGGTCACAACCCCTAGCCTGCCCCTACGGGTGCCCCTAGGCGGCGGGGGCGCAGGCTGGGCCGACCCGCCTCGCGGGCGCCCCGGCGCGCCGCCCTCGCGGGGTGCGGCCGGGCGGGTACGCGGACCCGCCCGGCCGAGGTCGTCACGACCGTCGACAACGGTCGCCCGACACCATTTTCAGAAGCCCGGCAAATTGCCGCCGGGGCCACCCAGCTCGCGGTGGATGAAATCGAAGATCTCGGCGTCGGTGGCGTCGTCGAGGGTGTGCGTGGCCGGTTTCTCCTCGACGGGCCCGCGGTCGTCGCCCCACCGGGCGACGAACGCCTGCAGCTGCACCAGCAGCTTCTGCCGGGTCAGCCGGTCCGGCGCGTCGGCCGCGAAGACGCCGTCGAGCCGGTCCAGTTCGGCGAGCAGCGGCGCGGCCGCGGCCGCGCCGTCCTCGACGAGCTGGTCGCGCAGGTGCCGGGCGAGCGCCGCCGGCGTCGGGTAGTCGAACACCACGGCGGCGGGCAGCTGGACGCCGGTGGCGGCGCGGAGCCGGTTGCGCAGCTCCACGGCCGTCATCGAGTCGAAGCCGACCTCGCGGAACGCCCGGTCGGGCTCCAGCCCGGTGCCCCCGGTGTGGCCGAGCACGGCCGCCGCCAGGTTGCCCACGAGTTCGACGAGCACGCCCTCCCGTTCGCCGGGGCCCAGCGGGCGCAGCCGCTCCCGCAGCGCGGTCGCCGCCTCGTCGTCCGCCGGCTGGCGGTCGTCGTCGGCGGGCATCGCCGCGCCCGCCTCGGGGACCCCGGTCAGCAGCGGGCACGGCCGCATCGACGCGAACGTCGGCACGAACCGGTCCCAGCGCACGTCGGCGAGCACCAGGGCCGCCTCCTCCCGCAGCGCCTGCCCGAAGGCCTCGACGGCCAGTTCCGGGGGCAGGCCCGGCAGGCCCCGCCGGCGCAACTGCGCCAGCTCGGCCGACTCGGGGTCGTCGTCCCACGGGCCCCACGCCACGGCGGTGGCCGCGAGGCCGCCGTGGCGCCGGTTCGCCGCGAGGGCGTGCAGCAGCGCGTCGCCGGCGGACTGGCCGGCCCGGCCGCCCGCGCCCCACACCCCCGTGGTGGAGGTGCACAGCACGAACGCCTCGAGCGGCCGGTGCGCCAGCTCGTCGGCGTACCTCGGGACGTCGCCGACGGTGGCGGCCAGGTCGGCGGCCAGGCCGGCGAGGGTCAGCTCGGCCAGCGGCACCGAGCCGGTCTCCGCCGGGACGTGCACGAGCGCGGTCACCGGCCGGCTCTCGGCGGCGAGCTGCTCCATCAGGTCACCGAGCTTGCCCGTCGCCGGTTCGGCCAGCGGGAGCACCTCGGCACCGTTGCGGCCCAGCCAGTCGGTGGCGTGCCGGGCGAGCGCCCCGGTCCCGCCGGTGAGCAGGACGGTACCGTTCGGGCGGTACCCGCCGCCGGCCGCCGGCCGTGCGGTGTCGCGGACCAGGCGCCGGGCGTGCACGCCGGCCTGCCGTACGGCGAGCTGGTCCTCCCCGTCGGCGTTGGTCAGGGCGGCGGCCAGGGCCGCGTACGCCGCCTCGTCCGGGCCGGCCGGCAGGTCGACGACTCCGCCGACGTGCCGGGGGTGCTCCAGCGCGGCGACGAGCCCGAGGCCCCAGGTGGTGGCCTGCGTCGGGTGCGCCACCGGCTCGTCGTCGACGGCGAGGGCGCCCGTGGTGGCCAGCCAGAGCGGCACGGACGGGCCGGAGCGGCCCGTGTGCGCCTGCACGAGCAGCAGGTTCGCCGCCAGGCCGGTCGGCAGCGCGGTCTGCTCCGGGTGCGGCGCCTCGTCGAGCGCCAGCAGGGAGAGCAGCGCCGTCGGCTGGTGCGCGGCGGCGAGCCGGTCGAGGTCGGCGGCCAGGCCGTCGCGGGTGGCCGTGGCCGGGTCGACGGTCAGCAGGTGCACCGTCGCGGCGCCGGCCGTGAGGGCGGCGAGCACCCGGTCGGTGACCTGGTGCGGCGGGGCCACCACCAGCCACGTTCCGGGGTCGGCGCCGGTCAGCGCCCGGCGTTCCCAGGTGACCCGGTACCGCCAGCCGGCGAGGGTGCCGTCGAGCTGCTGGCGGCGGCGCCACGACTCGAGTTCCGGCAGCAGGTCGCGCAGCGGCTGGTCCGGGTCGAGGCCGAGGCGGCCCAGGTCGCCGTCGGTGACGGCGCGCCAGAACGCGTCGTCGACCGGGTCGGCGGCCGGGGTCGGGGCCGCGTCGAGGGTCGGCCAGTAGCGCTGCGGCCGGAACGCGTACGTCGGCAGCTCGGGCAGCCGGCGGGGATCCGGACGGGGGCCGGCCAGCGCGGCGAGCACCGCCGCCCAGTCGACGTCCCGCCCGCTGCCGTCCAGGACGGCCAGCGCGGTGAGCAGGGCGGCCGGCTCGTCGGCGCCGGCGCGCAGCGCCGCCACGGCCGTCCCGTCCTCGTCGGTGGGCAGCAGGCCGGCGGTCATCGCGGTCAGCACCGCCTGCGGGCCGAGCTCCAGGAAGGTGTCCACGCCCGCGTCGCGCAGTGCGGCGATCCCGTCGGCGTAGCGGACGGCCTCCCGGACGTGGCGCACCCAGTAGTCGGGCGTACGGATCTCGTCGGGCTCCGCGAGCCGCCCGGTCAGGTTCGACACGATCGGCAGCAGCGGCGCGGCGAACGTCAGCCCGTCGAGCACGGCCCGGAACCCGGCCAGCATCGGTTCCATCAGCGGGCTGTGGAACGCGTGGCTGACCCGCAGCCGCCGGGTGCGTACGCCACGCTCCCGCCAGAGCCGCTCCAGCCCGTCGAGGGCGTCGACGGCCCCGGCGAGCACCACGGCGGTGGGGCCGTTGACGGCGGCGACGCCGACCCGGTCGCCCAGCCCGGCCAGCGACTCGACCACGGCCGCCTCGTCGGCGGCGACGGCGAGCATCCCGCCCCCGGCGGGCAGGGCCTGCATGAGCCGGCCCCGGGCGGCCACCAGCGTGGCGGCGTCCCCGAGGGACAGCACCCCGGCGACGTGCGCGGCGGTGATCTCGCCGATCGAGTGCCCGGCGACGTGCCCGGGCACCACCCCGAACGACTCGACCAGCCGGAACAGGGCCACCTCCAGCGCGAACAGCCCCGCCTGGGTGAACACCGTCTCGTCGAGCAGCGCGGCCTCGGCGCTGCCCTCGGCCGCGAACAGCACCGGCTTCAGCGGCTGCGGCAGCTGGTGGTCCAGCGCCGCACAGACCTCGTCGAGGGCCGCCGCGAAGACGGGGAACGTGTCGTACAACTGCCGGCCGGCGCCGGGGCGCTGGGCGCCCTGGCCGGAGAAGAGGACCGCGAGACCGCCCGCGCGCCGCCGGGCGGTGACCAGCGCGGGGTGGGCCTCGCCGCCGGCCAGCGCCCGCAGCGCGGCCAGTCGGGTCTCCCGGTCGGCGGCGACCACGGCGGCCCGCCGGCCGAGGTGGGCCCGGCCGTCGGCGAGCGCCCAGGCGACCAGGTCGGCGGGGTCGTCGTCCGTCGCGACCCGGTCGGCCAGCCGTCCGGCCTGCGCGCGCAGCGCGGGCAGGTCGGCGGCGGAGACCGGCCACGGCAGGGCCACGGCGCGCTGGTCGGGTCGCGCTTCGCCGTGCCCGACGGTCGCCTCGGGCCCCTCCCCGTCGGCGGCGACCGGCTCGGGCCGCTGCGGGGCCTCTTCGAGAATCACGTGGGCGTTGGTGCCGCTGATCCCGAACGAGGAGACGCCGGCCCGGCGCGGCCCCTCCGTGCCGGTCCAGGCTCGCGCCTCGGTGAGCAGCGCCAGCGTGCCGGACGTCCAGTCGACGTGCGGGGTCGGCGCGTCGACGTGCAGGGTCGCCGGCAGCACCTCGTGTTGCAGGGCCAGCACCATCTTCATCAGGCTGGCGGCGCCCGCCGCCGCCTGGGTGTGCCCGATGTTCGACTTCACCGACCCCAGCCACAGCGGCCGGTCGGCGGAGCGGTCCCTGCCGTACGTCGCCAGCAGCGCCTGCGCCTCGATCGGGTCGCCGAGCGTGGTACCGGTGCCGTGCGCCTCGACGACGTCCACGTCGCCGGGGGTCAGGCCGGCGTTGTCCAGCGCCTGCCGGATGACCCGCTGCTGCGCGGGCCCGTTCGGCGCGGTGAGGCCGTTGCTCGCGCCGTCCTGGTTGACGGCGCTGCCCCGGACGACGGCGAGGATCCGGTTGCCGTCGCGCTGGGCGTCGGAGAGCCGCTGGAGCAGCAGGACGCCGACACCCTCGCCCCAGCCGGTGCCGTCGGCGGCCTCGGCGAACGCCTTGACCCGCCCGTCGGCGGCCAGGCCGCGCTGCCGGGAGAACTCCAGGAACGCCCCCGGGGTCGACATCACCGTCACGCCGCCGGCCAGGGCGAGATCGCACTCGCCGCTGCGCAGGGCCTGTGCGGCCAGGTGCAGCGCCACCAGCGACGACGAGCACGCCGTGTCGACGGTGACCGCCGGGCCGTGCAGCCCGAAGGAGTACGCCAGGCGACCGGAGACCACCGACGCGCCGTTGCCGGTCGCCTGGTAGCCCTCCACCTGGGACCGGGCGCCCAGCAGCAGGGTGGCGTAGTCCTGCCCGTTGGTGCCCATGAAGACGCCGGTGGCGGAGCCGCGTACCCGGTGCGGGTCGATGCCGGCGCGTTCGAAGACCTCCCAGGTGGTGTGCAGCAGCAGCCGCTGCTGCGGGTCCATGGCGAGGGCCTCGCGCGGGTTGATCCCGAAGAACGCGGCGTCGAAGCCGGCCACGTCCCGCAGGAACCCGCCGCTGCGGGTGTAGCTGGTGCCGACCCGCTCCGGGTCGGTGTCGAACAGGGCGTCGAGGTCCCAGCCCCGGTCGGTGGGCATCGGCGTCACCGCGTCCACGCCGTCGGCCAGCAGCCGCCACAGCTCCTGCGGCGACGACACCCCGCCGGGGAAGCGGCAGGCCATGGAGACGATGGCGATCGGTTCGTCCGCCGGTGGCCGGGCCGTCCTCGCGCCGCCGGCCGCCGGGCCGCCGTCCGCGCCGACCACGATTTCGGTACGCAGGAAGCGGGCCAGTTCCGCCGCCGACGGATGGTCGAAGACCACGGTCGACGGCAGGGTGAGGCCGGTGACCCGGCCCAGCCGGTCGCGCAACTGCACGGCGGCGAGGGAGTCGAAGCCCAGCTCCCGGAAGGCCCGGCCGGCCGGCACCTCGTCGGTCGTGGGGTGGCCGAGGACGGCCGCCGCCTCCGCGCGGACGAGGTCGACCAGCAGCGCCTCCTGGCCGGTCGCCGGCAGCGCCGCGAGCCTGGCCCGCAGCCCGTCGGTGGCGGCCGCGCTCTCCGGCCGCTCCGGTTCCTCGGCGGCGGCCGGGGCGACCCGGTCGAAGAGGTGGCTCGGCCGCGCGGCGGTGAACGCCGTGACGAACCGGGACCAGTCGACGTCGACGATCACCGGCGCCGCCTCGGGGGCGTTCACCCAGCGGCCCAGCGCCGCGACGGCGGCGTCGGGCGCGAGCGGGCTGAACCCGCGGCGACGCAGGCCGTCCGCGGTCTCGCCGGCGGCCATGCCGTCCTCCGCCCACGGGCCGTAGGCCAGGGCGGTGGCGGGCAGTCCGGCCGCCCGGCGGGCGGCGACGAGCGCGTCGAGCAGGGCGTTGCCGGCCGCGTAGCCGGCCTGCCCACCGCCGCCCCAGACGCCGGCGACCGAGGAGAAGACCACGAACGCGTCGAGGTCGCGGCCCCGGCAGGCGGCGTCGAGGTGCACGGCGCCGAGCACCTTGCCGGCCAGGGTCTCCGACAGCTCGCCGTCGGTCACCTCGTACGCGGGGGTGGTGCCGCCGGACGCCCCGGCGGTGTGCACGACGGCGGTCAGCCCGGGCAGGTCCGCCACGAGGGCGTCGATGGCCGCCCGGTCGGTGACGTCGCACGCCACCACCCGCACCGCGCCAAGCTCGTCCATCAGCTCGGCCGCGCCCGGCGCCGCCGCACCCCGCCGCGAGGCGAGCACCACCTCGCCCGCCCCGTTGGCCAGCAGCCAGCGGGCCACGTGCCGACCCAGCGCACCCGTACCACCGGTCACCAGCACCGTCCCGGCGGGCCGCCAACCCGACCCGGCCGGCGGCGCGGCCGGCATCAGCCGCCGGCCGAAGAGGCCGTTGCGGCGGACGGCGACCTGGTCCAGGGTGCCGTCGGCCAGGACCGCGACGAGCCCGGTGCGGGTGCTCCGGTCGGCACGCTCGGGCAGGTCGACCAGGCCGCCCCAGCGGTCCGGCTGTTCGAGGGCGACGACGCGGCCCAGGCCCCAGGCCAGGGCGGCCCAGACGTCGCCGGCCCGTTCCCCGGCCGTGACCGGCAACGCGGCGCGGCTGAGCGCCCACACCCGTCCCGGCAGGCCGGTGTCGGTGAGCGCTCGGGTGAGGGTGAGCAGCATCGCCGTGCCGGCGGGCACCGCCGGCGTGTGCGCCAGGGGCCGGTCCTGGCGGGGCAGCACGCAGAGCACCCCGGCCCAGCCCTCCCCGCTGATCCGGCGCAGCCGTTCGCCCAGTTCGGCGCGGGCGAGGGTGGACGGCACGGTGAGCGTGTCCACCCGGGCGCCCGCCTGGTTGAGGGTCTTCGCGACGCCCGCGTCGGCGCCGCTGTCGACGGTGACGACCAGCCACCGCCCGGCCAGCCGGGTTGCCGGGACCGGCCGCACCGGCTCCCACCCGACCCGGTACGACCAGCCGTCCAGGGCGGTGTCCCGGGACCGGTGCCGACGCCAGCGCGCCAGGAGCGGCAGGGCCGGGCCGAGCGCGTCCAGGTCCTCGGTGTCGTCGCCGAGTTCGGCGGCGAGGGCGGCCAGGTCGCCGCGCTCGACGGCGGCCCAGAAGTCGGCGTCGCCGCCGTCCGGGGTGGCCTGCTTCGCGGGCCCGCCTTCGGGCCAGTAGCGCTGGTGCTGGAAGGCGTACGTGGGCAGGTCGACCCGGCGCGCGCCGGTGTCGGCGAACCACGACTGCCAGGTCGCCGGCACCCCGTGCACGTGCAGCTCCGCCAGGGCGTGCAGCAGCGCCTGCGCCTCCGCCCGGTCCCGGCGCTGCACCGCGACCGACAACACGGCGCCATCGTCCGGCAGCACGTCGG
>NZ_JBAKHL010000058.1:0-41826 GCF_036902715.1 Micromonospora sp. CPCC 205546 | reverse complement strand
GACGGGGCGGGGGGCCGGGGGCCGGGCTGCTGCCCGGCGCCGCCGGGGCCCGTGCGCGGGGCCTCCGGCGCGGCGCCCTGCCGCCCCGCGATCAGCTCGGCCAGGGCCGCCACCGTCCGCCGCACCAGGATGTCCGTCGGTGAGATGACCATGTCGAGCTGACGGCCGAGCCGGATCGCGATCCGCATCGCCCCGAGCGAGTCCCCGCCGAGTTCCAGGTAGTCACGCTCGACGCTGACCTCGCCGCAGCCCAGCTCGCGCTGCCACACCTCGGCGATCGTCCGCTCCAGGGCGTCGCGCGCGGGGACGTGGTCCGCCGCCGTGCTGCCGTCGTCCTCCGGCCTGGGCAACGCCCGCCGGTCGATCTTGCCGCTCACGGTCATCGGGAACTCGGGCAACACCACGAAGTGCGCGGGAACCAGCAGCGCGGGCAGCTGGGCACGGGCGTGCGCCCGCACCGCGTCGACGTCCCACTCGAGGTCGGGGCGGGTCAACAGGTACGCGGCCAGGCGCGGCGCACCGTCGTCGGAGACCACGGTCACCGCGGCGGCCCGCACCGCGGGATGAGCCGACAGCACCCGCTCGATCTCACCCGGCTCGATCCGGACCCCACTGATCTTCACCTGCTGGTCGAGCCGGCCCAGGTACTCGATGACGTCGCCGTCGAGCCACCGTACGAGGTCACCGGTCCGGTACAGCCGACCACCGGGTCCACCGAACGGGTCAGGCACGAATCGGCTGGCGGTCTCGGCCGGTCGGCCCACGTAGGACTGCGCGACACAGTGCCCGCCGAGATACAGCTCGCCCGGCACGCCGACCGGCACCGGGTTGAGGTCGACGTCGAGGACGAGGTTCGTCACGTTGTCGATCGGGCGGCCGATCGGCACGCTCGTCGCCCCCGGGTGCGGCTGCGGGGCGAGCTCGTACCAGGTGCAGGCGATGGATCCCTCGGTCGGCCCGTAGAGGTTGTACACCCTGGCGTCGGTCCGCTCGGCCAGGCGCCGGGCGGTCGACAGGGTGAACTTCTCCCCGAGCAGCATGACCTCACGCAGACAGCCGGGGATCCCCGGTACCGCGTCGAGGAACGCGTCCATCATCGACGGTACGAAGGTCGCGTGGCTGACCTGGTGCCGCTCGATGAACGCGGCCAGGCCCAGCGGGTCGAGGTGCAGCCTGTCGGGCGCCATCACCAACGTCGCCCCGGCGACCAGCGGCCGGAAGATCTCGCCGACCGACACGTCGAAGGTGTAGGGGGTCTTCTGGACGACCCGGTCACCGCCGCGCAGCGGCAGCGCCCGTTGCAGCCAGTGCACGTAGTTGGCGGCACCCAGGTGCGGCACGGCGACACCCTTCGGGCCACCCGTGGACCCCGAGGTGAACAGGACGAAGGCGGGGTGGCCTCCGGTCGCCTCGACGGGTGCCCGCTCCGGGCCGCCCGCGTGGGGGCCGAGCACCGGCACGACGCCGGTCAGCACCTCGTGCAGTTCCTCGTCGGCCACCACCAGCGCGACGTCCGCGCCGACCAGCCGCTGCCGCAGCCGCGCCGCCGGATCGTCCGGATCGAGCGGCACGAACGCCGCACCGGACTGGAGGATGCCCAGCAGCACGGTCACCAGGTGGGCACTGCGCCGCATGCAGACGGCGACCGGCCGGTCCGGCCCCGCCCCCGCCGCCGCCAGTCGCCGGGCGAGTGCCGTCGCGGCCACGACGAGCTCCCGGTACGTGAGCGTCCCGGTGTCGTCGCGGACCGCCACGGCGTCCGGGGTCATCGCCGCCTGCCGGAGGACGCCACCGTGCAGCGTCGTCTCGGCCGGGGAAACCGGCGCGGACACCGGCCCGGACAGCCGCCGCGCGAGCTCGGCGCCGGAGAGCAGCGGCCCGGTGGCGGACCCGCCGACATCGGCGAGCATGTCGGTCAGCACCCGGTGGTACGCCTGCGCCAGCCAGTTCAGACGTTCCGGGCGGACCCGCTCCGGCATCGCGGTGAACATGACGTACCCGGGCAGGACGGTCACGGCCAGCGGGAACTCGTTGGGGCTGTCGTCCTCGGTCTGGGACGTCTGCACCGCGGTGTCGCGCAGCAGGTAGTAGTCGAGGAAGTTGAAGACCGCCTCGACCAGCGGCTGCGTCGTCCCGGCCAGCGACTGGAGCCGGGGCAACGGGTAGCGCCGATGGGGCAGCAGTCCGGTTTCCGCCTCGGCAGCGGCCCGGATCAGGTCCAGCCAGGTGCCGCGCGGGCGCAGGCCGAGCACCGGCGGCGTGTTGAGGTACATCCCGAGCACCTCGTCACCACCGCTGACCTCCGGGCGGCCGTTGCTCACCAGGCCACACAGGAAGCCGTCGGCGCCGCTCAGGGCGCTCATCGTCTTGAAGAACGCGGCCAGGTACACACTCTTCACCGGGACGCCGACCGCCGCGGCCAGTTCTCGCAGCCGGTCGGCGTCGGTACCGAGCGGCTGCGCCACCGTGTGCGGGGCACCGGACTCGGCCGCTCCCCACTCCTGAGGAAGGCGCAGCGTCTCGTACCGGTCCAGCATCCTGGTCCAGTACTCGCGGCTCTCCGGATCGGCGACCACCGCGCGTTCCATGGCGATGAAGTCCGCCCAGCGACGCGCCGGCCGGTCCATCGACGGCGGGGTCCGCTCCTCCCGCGCCGCCACGTAGCGGTCCATCAACTCGCCGAGCAGCGAGTTGTGGCTCCAGCCGTCGAGAATGACGTGGCACTCCACCCAGGCCAGCACCCACTTGGTGGCACCGGTGCGGTAGGCGAAGAGACGCCACAGCGGCGCCCGGTCCAGCACGACGGGAGCCAGCCGGTGTCGGGCGGCCTCCTCCCGGATGAGGAGCTCCTGCTCGGCCTCGTCGAGCCCGTCGAGATCCTGCACCACCACCTCGGCCCTGGCCGACGCGTGCACCAGTTGCAGCGGCTCACCGTAACTGGTGAGGTCGAAGGAGGTACGCAGCACGTCGTGCCGGGCCACGACCTGCCGCACCGCGGCCCGCAGGGCGGCGGCTGACAGCGGCGCACCGTCGTCGACGACGTACAGCGTCACGTTCTGGTACGGCCGGCGTTCCGCGTCGGCCATCAGCTCGTAGAGCATGCCGGCCTGGACGTCCGACAACGGGTAGGCGTCGAGCACGTCCTCCGGGAGCTTCGCCCGGTCGGCGGCCGATATCTGCCCGAACTCCTCGGTCACCAGGTCGTCCGGCCGGTCGTCGAGGCACTGCCGGGCCACGGCGGCGACGGCGGCGACGGTGCGGTGCTGGAAGAGGTCCTGCACGCTCACCGCCAGGCCGGCCTCGCGCAGCGCACCGACCAGTCTGATCGCGCGCATCGAGTCGCCGCCGAGGGCGAAGAAGTCGTCCGCGCCGCCCACCTGTCGCACCTGGAGGACCTCGGCCCACACCCGCGCGACCAGGTTCTCCTCCGGGGTGCTGGGCGCGACGTACGCGGTGCTGGTGGTGCGGTCCTGCTCCGGGGCGGGCAGGGCGCGACGGTCGATCTTCCCGCTGCTGGTCCGGGGAAGTTCGTCCAGGGACACGAACCGGCCGGGCACCATCGCCGCCGGCAGCACCCCGGAGAGCCCGGCGCGGAGCCGGTCCGGCGTGGCGTCCGCACCGTCGCGCGCCACGACGTAGGCGACCAGTTGGGCGGGCATGTCCGCGGGCCGGTGCAGGGAGACCGCGGCCTCGGCGACCGCCGGATGCTCCATCAGCCGTGCTTCGATCTCACCCAGCTCGATCCGGACGCCGTGCAGCTTGACCTGCGCGTCGATGCGTTCGAGGAAGTCGATGGTCCCGTCGGCGCGCAGCCGGACCAGGTCGCCGGTGCGGTACATCCGTTCGCCCGGCACGGACGAGAACGGGTCCGGCACGAACCGCTCGGCGGTGGTGCCGGGCCGGTTGCGGTACCCGTGAGCCAGCCCGATGCCGGCCAGGTAGAGCTCACCGGGCCAGCCCACCGGCACCATCCGCAGCTGCTCGTCCAGGATGTGGACGCGGATGTTGCTGATCGGCGTGCCGATCGGCACGCCGGCGGTGTCGAGGGTGGCGAGCAGCCGCTCGTCGACCCGTTGGGCGGTGACGTCGACCGACGCCTCCGTCGGGCCGTACAGGTTGTGCAGCGCCGCCGGCGACCAGACCGCGAAGCGCCGGGCGGTGACGGTGCGCAGCGCCTCGCCACTGCAGAACACCTGCCTGAGGCTCGGCGGCGCCTGCGCGACGACGGCCAGGAAGGCGTCGAGCATCGACGGCACGAAGTGCAGGTGCGTCACCGCCTCGTCCCGGATCAGGCGGTCCAGCTCCAGCGGGTCCCGGTGCACGCCCGGCGGCGCCACCACGATGGTCGCGCCCGTGATCAGCGGCCAGAAGAACTCCCACACGGCCACGTCGAACGTGAACGGGGTCTTCTGCAACACCCGGTCGCCGGGACGTAGCTGGTAGCTCTCCTGCATCCAGGTGAGCCGGTTGACTATCCCGCCGTGATCGATGACCGCGCCCTTGGGGCGCCCGGTGGAGCCGGAGGTGTAGATGACGTACGCCCGGTCGTGTGCGGTCAGTTCCGGAAGGCCGGTGGGCTGCCCGTGGAGGTCGGCCGCCCCGTCTTTCGGGGCCCCGGTCACCGGAGGGACCACCGGCACGTCGCCGAACGCGGCCGCGTGGTCGGTTCCGGCCACCACCGCACGCACCCGGGCGTCGGTCGCCACCTCCGCCCGGCGCGCAGCCGGGTCCTCCGGGTCGAGGGGCAGGTAGGCGCCGCCGGCCTTCAGGACCGCGAGCAGCGCGCCGACGAGTTCCGCGCTGCGGGGCAGGCAGACCCCGACGACGTCGCCCCGACCGACGCCGTGCCGGCGGAGGGTGTGGGCCAGGGCGTCGGAGAGCTGGTCCAGCTCGCCGTAGCTCCACCTGCGTCGCCCGTCCCGTACCGCGACCGCCGCCGGGTCCCGCCGGGCGCGGTCCCGGACCAGCTCGTGCAGGGGGCTGGCGGGGACGTCCCGGCGGACACCGGTCAGCACTGCCCGCAGCCGGTGGCGCTCAGCCTCGTCGAGGACGTCCAGCGCGCCGACCGACGTCCCCGGCGCGGTGACGGCGCGTTCCAGCAGGACGAGGTAACGGGTGACGAGCTCGTCGACGGTCCGCTCGTCGAACAGGGCGGTCGCGTAGTCGATCGCGCCGAACAGTCCGTCGGCGGTCCGCCGCAGCCCCATGCTCAGGTCGAGCTTGACGCCCCGTGGCGGGGTGGCGACGTCGACGACGTCGAGGTCGTCGAAGCGTCCCGGCAGCCCCCCGTTCTCGTCCTCGAACAGGAACATCGTCGACACCAGCGGGTTGCGGGACAGGTCCCGCTCCGGCGCGACCGCGTCGACGACCCGGTCGAAGGGGATGTCCTGGTGGCTGACGGCGGCGTGCAGCGTGTCCCGCACCCGGTCGACCAGCAGGTCGAAGCTGGGTGCACCGGAGCAGTCGCAGCGCAGCACCAGCGTGTTGAGGAAGGGGCCGACGACGGCGTCCACTCCCGTCCGGGTCCGGCCGCTCACCGGCATCCCGACGGCGACGTCGTCCTGCCGCGTCAGCCGGGCCAGCAGTGCGGCGAAACCGGCGAGCAGCACGACGTACGGCGTGGTCCGGTGCCGCTGGGCCAGCTCGGCGCAGGCCCGGTCGACGTGCGCCGGCACCGCGAAGGTCACCCGGGCGCCGGCCGGATCTCGCGGGGCCGACCGGGGCCGGTCGGCGGGCAGGTCGAGTTCGGTCAGCCCGGCCAGGGCGTCCTGCCACCAGCGCAGACCAGCCTGTGCCTCCGCTGTGCCGAGGTGTCGCTGCTCCCATCTCGCGTGCTCGGCGAACTGTCCCGGCCGGGCGGGCTGCGGGGCCCCGGTCCGGGCCGCGTGGTAGAGCCCGGCGAGGTCGGCGCAGAGCAGCTGCACGGACCAGCCGTCGCAGGCGATGTGGTGCAGGTGCGCGACGAGTACCTGTTCGTCGTCGCCCAACCGCACCAGGACCGCTCGCCATACCGGGCCGGTGGCGAGGTCGAATCCGCGTCCGGCCTGGTCGGCCAGCAGGGCGGCGAGCCCGGCCTCGTCGGTGGTCACGACCGGCAGGTCGACCGGCGCGGGCGGATCGATGACCTGGACCGGCTCCCCGTCGTGCAGCTCGTACCTCGTCCGCAGGATGTCGTGACGGGCGGCCAGGCTGGTCAACGCGCCGCGCAGCGCCCCGACGTCGAGCACACCGCGCAGCCGCAGCACGAGGGGCACCAGGTAGTCCACCCCGCCGGGCGCGAGTTGGTCCAGGAACCACATCCGGCGCTGCGCCGACGACAGTGGCGCCGGCCCGGTGTCGGTCACGTCGGCAGCGGGTCCCTCGTCGCGCCGCCGTACCCGGCCCGCGAGGCGTTGCGCCACCAGCCGGCGACGCAGCTCCGCCCCGCTGTCGGCCGCCGGACGTGGCCCCGCGGTGTCGCTCATCGTCTCTCCCCAGGCTCGTCCTGATCCAGCAGGAGCGCGGCCACCTCGTCCTCGGGCAACGCGTCGACCTCGTCGACGACGAGTCGGGTGACCAGTTCCACCTGTTGCCCGACCGTCGTCGCCCCGAACAGGTCCCCCAGCGGGATGGTCACCGCGAAGAGGTCCTGGATCCGGGTACGGACCCGGGTGGCCAGCAGCGAGTTACCGCCGATCGCGAAGAAGTCGGCATCGTGCTCGACCGCGGGGAGACCGAGCACGGCGCACCAGATCTCGGCTATCAGGTCCTCGACGGTCGCCTCGGCGGACGCCTCCCCGGTGCGCTCGCCCTCGTCGTCGCCGGCCTCGGCGGCGATCGGCGGGAGCGCCCTCAGGTCCACCTTCCCCGCCCCGGACTTCGGCAGCTCGGCGAGGAAGACCCAGTGCCGCGGGACCATCGCCTCCGGTAGCCGTGCCCGCAGGTACGCACCGAGATCGCGCGCGTCCGGTGGGGTGGGGTCGGCGGCCACGACGTAGCCGACAAGCTGCGCTGCGCCGCCCCGCGTGGCGGCGGTGACACTCGCCGCCCGGATCCCCGGGTGGGTGAGCAGGCACGCCTCTACCTCGGCGGGCTCGACCCGGAAGCCGTTGATCTTCACCTGACGGTCCGCCCGGCCGTGGAAGTCCAGCACCCCTTCGGCGTTCCGGCTGACCACGTCACCCGTGCGGTACATCCGGGCCCCGGGCACCGTCGAGAACGGATCCGGCAGGAAGCGCTCGGCGGTGAGCGAGGGGCGTCCGTGGTAGCCACGCGCGAGGCCGCCCCCCAGGAAGAGCTCGCCCCGGGCGCCGGGCCGCACCTGTCGCAGCTGCTCGTCGAGCACGTAGCCGACGGTGCGTCCCACCTCGGTGCCGATCGGCACGACCGCCCCGTGGGGCAGGCTGGCGGCACGCGCCTCGGTGACCTCGTAGAGGGTCGACGTGACGACGGCCTCGGTCGGCCCGTAACAGGCGATGAAGCGCGCGTCGATGCCGAGTTCGTGCCACCGGTGCACGTCCTCGGCGTACACCACGTCCGTACCGATGTTGACCGCGCGCAGGGTGTCCAGCCGGCTGTCGGCCTTCACGACCCGGTCGAGCATGTCCCGCCACGCCATCGGCGGCAGGTCGAGGAAGGTGACCCGCGTGGCGGCGACCACATCGGGCAGGTCGGCCGGGCTCCACCCGCCGGCGGCGGCGAGCACCAGGGTCGCGCCCGACACCAGGGTCATGCCGAGGTGTTCCATCGCGACGTCCACGAAGGGCGGACTCGTCGTCAGGATCCGGTCGGTGGCGGCCAGCCCGTACCGCAGCGCCACGTCCTCGCAGTGGGCCAGGAACGCGCCGTGTTCCACCTGCACGCCCTTGGGCTCGCCGGTGGAGCCGGACGTGTGGATGAGATATGCGAGCTGTCCGGCAAGGGCGGTGTCCGGCCGGTCTCCGGCTCCCGGGCCTCGTACCCCGCCGTCGCCCCTGGGGGCGGACGTCCGCAGGTCCTCCGGCACCAGCACCGCCGGGCCACCGGAGGGCACCGACCCGACGGCGTCCGGCGTCACCACCACGACGGCGGGGTCCATCGACGCCACGATCGACGCCAGCCGCGCTCCTGGCCCGGTGACGTCGAGCGGGGCGTGCACACCGCCGGCCGCCATCACCGCGAGCGCGGTCACGATCAGGTCCAGGCCACGGGGGAGACAGACCGCGACGGTCGACTCGGGCCCCACCCCGGCGGCGCGCAGGCGGGCCGCCGCCACGCCGACCCGCCGGGCCAACTCACCGTACGTGAGGCGGTCGCCGCCCTGCTCCACCGCGACGGCGTCCGGCCGCGCCGCCGCCTGACGCCCGAGCAGTTCGGGCAGGGTACGGGCGGCCAGCCCACCGACGGACGCGTCCGGATCGGTGGCGACCTGCTCGAGCAGGTGTCGGTAGCGGCGGATCAGCCGTTCGATGCTCGCCGGCCGGAAGAGGTCCGTCGAGTACTCGACGAGCCCCAGGTAACCACCGTCCGGTTCCTCGCTCAGCGTGACGGTGAGGTCGTAGATCGCCGTCGGCCACGGCAACGACAGCAGATCCAGCTGCTCCGGCAGGTCGGGAAGGTACGACGGCCGCTCCTGCCCCACCTCGAACATGATCTGGAACAGGGGGTTACGGGAGCGGTCGCGGGCGATCCGCAGGCTGTCCAGGACCCGGTCGAACGGGATGTCCTGATGCGCGTAGGCGGCAAGGGAACTCTCCCGGGTCCGCCGCAGCACGGCCCGGAAGTCGTCGCCCGGGTCCACCTCGGTACGCAGCACGAGGATGTTCGCGAAGTAGCCGATGAGCTTTTCCACCGCCGGGTTGGTCCGACCGGCGACGGGTGCGCCGACGACGATCTCCCGGGTGCCGGTCAGCTCTGCGAGCAGGCAGTTGAACGCTGCCAGGAAGGTCATGAACGGGGTGGCGCCGAGTTGCTGCCCGACCTGCACGAACGGGGCGGCGACCGGAGCCGGCACCCGGAACACGTACAACGCGCCACGGCCCTGCCAGTGGGCGGGACGGGGCAGGTCGGTGGGGAGTTCGGTCGCGCGTGCCCCGCGGAGCAGCCGCTGCCAGTGCTCTAGTCCACTGGCCGCCTGCGGGCCCGCCAACCAGGACGACTGCCAGGCGGCGTAGTCGGCGTACTGAACGGCCGGTGCGGCGGCCGGCCCGGGGGACGACATTTCGGCGGCGAGGATCTGCGTCGACACGCCGTCCCAGGCGATGTGGTGCACGAGCAGGACCAGCGACTGCCGGTCGGGGCCGGAGCGGACCAGCCGGGCGCGCAGGACCGGGTCGGTGGCCAGGTCGAAGGACCGCTGGGTCAGCTCCCTGATCTGCCGGGTCACCGCGTCCGCGCCGGTGGCCTCGACGAGCTGGATCTCGACAGGGGCGGGCGGATCGACGACCTGGGTGAGCTGCTCGTCGACCATCTCGTAGCGGGTACGCAGGATCTCGTGCCGCTCGACCACGCGGGCGAGTGCGGCGCTCACCTCGGTGAGCGTCATCTGCGCCGGCAGCGGCACCACCACCGGCACCATCTGCTCCGGGCTGCCCGGACTCAGCTGCTCCGCCATCCACATCCGCTGCTGTCCGGCCGACAACGGCAGCAGCCCGTTCCTGGGCAGCACCTCGATCTCGGGTGCGGCGGGTCGGTCCGCCGCGTCGGTCCCGTTGCCGGCCGCCGCCGCGTCCCGGCGCAGCAGGTCGGCCTGGTCGGCGACGGTGGTGGCCTGGTACAGCTGTGCCAGCGAGACGGCCCCACCGGTACGCGTCCGCAGCCGGGCCGCCAGTTCCCCCAGTTGCAGGGAGTGTCCACCGAGCGCGAAGAAGTCGTCGTGCCTGCCCACGGTGTCGACGGTCGCCAGTACCGTGGCCCACTCCTGCGCGACGACCTGTTCCAACTCGTCGGTGGGCAACGCCCGCTCGCCGGGCGGCAGCCCGTCCGGAACCCCGTTCAGCAGGGCAGCCGCGTCGATCTTGCCACTGGACGTGGTGGGTATCGCGTCCACCCGGACGAACAGCGCGGGCAGCATCGCCTCCGGCAGGGTCCGACGCAGGTGCGCACGCAGCGCACCGGTTTCGATGGCGGCGTCGGTGACCAGGAACGCCACGAGCTGACGCCCCCCGTCTGGACGCGGACGCCCCAGCACGGCAGCGGCCCGCACCGGGGGATGCGTCTCCAGCGCCCGCTCGACCTCGCCGGGCTCGACGCGGACACCGTTGATCTTGATCTGGTCGTCCGCCCGGCCCACGAACTCGAACTCCCCACCGGACCGCTGCCGCGCCAGGTCACCGGTGTGGTACATCCGCGATCCGGGTGGCCCGTACGGGTCGGGCACGAACCGGGCGGCGGTCAGGTCGGGCCGCCCGACGTACCCCCGGCCGACGTTGACGCCGCCGACGTAGAGCTGGCCGACGGCCCCCCGGGGAACCAGTTCGCCGTCCCGGCCGAGCAGGACCGCCCGCAGCCCGTCCAGCGGGCTGCCGATCGGCACCGGCCCCCGGCTCTGCTCCTGTGGCCACCGGTACGCGGTCACGTCGATCGCGCACTCGGTGGGCCCGTACGTGTTGACGATCGTGACGTCGACCCGGTCGCGGACCTGCGCACACAACTCACCGGTGAGCGGCTCGCCGGCGCTGAACAGCAGCCGCAGCGAGGTGCAGCCGGCCCAGCCGTCCGCGGCGAGCAACTGCCGCAGCACCGAGGGCACCACCTGGAGCACGGTCACCGCCCCCTCGGCCACCGCACGCAGCATCACCGCCGCGTCACGTGGCGCGTCGGGCGGGGCGACGACGACGGTGCCGCCACTGATCAGCGGGCCGAACATCTCCCAGCCCGCGGCGTCGAAGGTCAGCGCCGTCTTCTGCAGCACCCGGTCCGACGCGCCGAGCCCGAGCCGGTTGACCGGCCACCAGACCCGGTTGGCGATGCCGCCGTGGGTGACGACCACACCCTTGGGTCGCCCGGTCGAGCCGGAGGTGTACATCACGTACGCCGCGTGCCCGGCCGCGAGCCGGACCTGGGGGAACGGGACGCCGCGCGCGGATTCGTCCACCGTGAGGACCTCGACTCCGAGCTCCGCCAGGCGTCCGGCGTCGGCCGGGGCCGCGAGCAGGGTCCGTACGCCCGCGTCGGCGACGATCGTCTCGATGCGCGCCCGCGGGTGCTCGGGGTCGAGCGGGACGTAGCAGCCGCCGGCCCGCCAGACCGCCAGCAGAGCCACCACCGCGGCGGCGCCCCTCGGCAGGTGGACCCCGACCGGGGTCTCCGGCCCGACACCCCGCTCGGCCAGGCGGGCGGCCAGCGACTGCACCTGGTCCAGCAGCTCCCGGTAGGTCAGCGAGGTGCCGCCGTCCTCGACCGCCACGGCGTCCGGGGTGCGGGCGGCCTGCGCGGCGACGAGTTCGGGCAACAGCGCCGGTGGCGTCTCGGACCCGCCCGTGACTGCCGACCTGACGGTGAGCGGCACCCGGCCCACCGCGAGCGCCGGGTCCGCCGTGAGCCGGTCCACCAGCTCGACGTACGTGGTCAGCAGGTCCGTGGCCGTCGACTCGTCGAACAGCGCGGTGGAGTATTCGAGTTCGACCCGCAGGGCGCCCTGCGCGGCCGGTACGACGTGCACGGTGAAGTCGAGCAGCGACCCCTGCGGCGTGATCGGCAGTGCGGGCCGCACCCGGTAGGCGGTGTTCTCCTGCGTCGGCATGTTGAAGCCGACCTGGGCCAGCGGCGGCTGGCTGGGACTGTGCGTCGGGCTGGTCTCGCGCACCACCACGGCGAACGGCACACCCTGGTGCTCCAGGGCCTCCGCCACCCGGTCACGGACCTGGGGCAGCAGCGTCTGGAAACTCTCCCGGCCGGTGACCGTGGCGCGGATCGGCACCACGTTGACCAGCATGCCGATCATCCGTTGCAGCTCGGGCCGGACCCGACCGGACACGCTGGCCCCGACGATGAGATCCGAGTCGCCGGTGTAGCGGTGCAGCAGCACGAGATAGGCCGCGAGCATCGTCATGTAGGTGGTCGCGCCGGACGCGCGGCCGACGGCGTGCAACCGGTCCACGACCGCCTTCGGGACGTCCCGGTGGATGGTCGCGCCGGAGAGGTCGCGGTGCGCCGGCCGGGGCCGGTCGGTCGGCAACGCCAGCGGGTCGGGCAGCGCCGCGAGCCGTCGGCGCCAGTAGTCCAGGTCGGCCTTCGCGCCGCCGTCGCGGATCCGGTCCCGCTGCCAGACGGCGAAGTCGAGGAAGCCGACCGGCGGTGGACTCCCCCCACTCGCCATGTCCTCGATGACGAGGGCGAGCGACGCGGCGTCCAGGGCGATGTGGTGCGCGGCGAACAGGGCCAGCCGGCGTCCCGAGGGCGTGGTGATGACCGCGGCCCGCCACAGCGGCGCCTGGTCGAGCCGGTACGGCCGGGCGGTGACGGCCAGGGCGGCGGCGAACACGCCGTCCGGACCGTCCCCGTCCGCCGCCGTCAACTCCTCCACCTCGACGGGCACCTCGGCGGCCACGGTCAGCAGCGGCCTGCCGTCGGCGCCCGCCTGGATCGCCATCCGCATCGCGTCGTGGCGCTCGACGACCCCGCGCAGCGCCCTCACGAAGCTCGCCGCGTCCGTGCCGTCGGCCATCCAGTCCGCGGCGACCACGTTGAACAGCGGCACGTCGCCGGCGATCTGGTGCAGGTGCCAGACCGCCTCCTGGGCGTACGAGAGCGGCACCGGATCGTTGCCGCGCCGGCGCGGCAGTGTCGCCGGCGCCGGCATCGGTGCGCCCACGCCGCCGCCCTTGATGATCTGGGCGAGCAACTGCCGCTGGAGCGGCGAGAGTTCGGCACTCACGACAGGTCCTCCTTCGCCGGGACGAAGTTCTCGATCCGCGCGCCGAGACCCGTGTCCCGGGCGATCCTGACGGCCAGCCCGGCCACCGCCAGGTCGAGCACACCCAGCCCGAAGGGAGAGACGACGGTGACCCGGTGCGGATCCCGCGGGGGAGTCCCCGGCCGGGCCGCGAGTTGACCGATGGTGGCGGCGATGAAGTCGTGGTGACCGACCTGTCGTGCGGCGACGTCGACCGAGGTCGCGGCGCGCAGGACGTGGTCGACGTCGTCGACCACGTTGACCGCCTCGAGGACGGCGTCGGGCAGCACGTCCCGCAGCGAGATGTGCAGCACCAGCGTGCCCGGCCGCAGCTGCCGGGTGTCCAGGTACGGCGTCAGCGCGTTGGTCGCGACACTCACCAGGGTGTTGCGGCCCAACGCCCGCCCCTGGTCCGGCTCGACGTGCACCGTGAGGGAGGGCAGCACCTCCGCGCACCGGGCCTGGAACGCGGTGGCCCGCTCCGTGTCGACGTCGTGCACCGTGACGTCGGCGAGGCCGGGGACGACCTGACTGAGGAACCGCAGCACGGCGAAGTTGATGACCCCGCAGCCCAGCAGGGTCACCCCGGCCTGGTCGCTCTCGGCGGGCAGGAGCCGGGCCGCCAGGGTGGCGCTGGCGGCCGTACGCCAGGCGGAGACCCGGGCCCCCTCGAGCAGCACCTCGGGCTGCCCGGTGCGCATCGAGTTGAGGATGATGGCGGACGACGCCCGCGGCACCCCCTGCGTGATGTTGGCCGGGAACGACGAGATCCACTTGACCCCGGCCGTCGGTTCCGGGCCACCCAGGTAGGCCGGCAGCGCGATGATCCGGTTCCGGTCGTTCTCGGGGAACCGGAGGAACACCGAGTGCGGCAGCGCCGACCGCCCCGCCTCGTGCGCGAGGTACGCCTGCTCCACGGCGTGCAGCACCTCGGCCTCCCGGCCGTGCAGGGCCGCGCGCACGTCGGTGCTGGTGAGGATCAACATGGGTTCTCCGTTCGCCCTGCGTCGGCCAGGCCGGGCAGCACCCGCGCCCTACGGTCCACCGCGACCATGCGGAACTCGCTGGTGTAACGCCGTCCTGCCGCGTCCCGCAGCCACAGCTGGTCGGGGCCGGGCAGCATCTCCTGGAGCACGACCGGTCCCCGGTCGGCCCGCCGCCAGCTGCGAGCCAGGTTCGTCACCAGCAGCGGCGCGTCACGATCGACGTAGAACGGCTTCGGTTCACCCGGCAGTTGTGCGAACAGGTGCCGTGGCAGGCCCCGCTCGGTGAGGAAGGCGCTGAGCACCTCGGGCCGGTAGCCACGGGCGCCGAGCACCTTCGGCGGTAGGTCGTCGGCCGCGAACGCCCAGGTCGCCCGCCGGATGACCAGGTCGTCCAGGGTGATCCGCGGGCCGGGCCCGGGAATCCGGAACCGGTTGACCGTGATGGCCGAGAGGAACTCGCCGAAGAATTCGGCGACCGGCAGCTCCCACCGCCCGTCCCGGGGGCCGGCGGTGAGCCCCTCGTCGCGGTTCCGGACGACGAGTCCCGCCGCCGGCAGGACCGACACGCCGTCCGGGGCGCCCATGTCCGTGCTGTGCGCCCAGTACAGGTACCGGTCGGGCACGTGCACGGTCAGCGGCGGATACCGACGCGAGTCGATCTGCGGCCCGTACGGGTAACTCGGCACGATCCGGCCACCGGCCATGTCCCGGGCCGTCAGCTCCACCAGTTGCCCGGGCTCGTCCGCGAGGGTGTGGAAGAACCGCGACTCCAGGGTGTTCATGGCGGTGTGCAGCTCACCGAGGACCCAGAGCGGCCGCCCCCCGCCCGTGGCGAGCATGAGGTCGGGACTGTGCTGCCGGGCCGCCGCCCAGCCGGGCTCGCACGGGGGGAACAGCCGGTCGACCAGCGCCTCGATGTCCTCGCTGGCCAGTTGGACCGGGTCGGTGCCGGTCGCGTCGCGCAGGATCTCCGACCACCGCAGCCGGAAGTCCTCGGCGATCTCGTCGATGAGCGTCCCGGGGGCGCCGGCCAGCACGTCCGCCGCGGCGATGTGCAGGTCGGAGAGGAGGACCGTCTCCCGCCGGTTGCGCAACTCCGCGTAGGCCTCGCACAGCCGTTCGTCCACGGCCGCCCGCACCTCACCGGTCAGCCACCGGGCCGACTGCAGGAGCAGCCCCAGCGGCTCAGCCACCTGATCGACGAGGCCGGCGGGCACCACCGCGTCGAGGTCCCGCCGGCAGTCGACGTACGCGAGGGTGCGTCCGGCCGCCGCCTCGTCCTTGGTCCGCTGGGCGGCCTGGCCGGCGAGTTCGGCGAACCGCTGTTCCACCGCGGTCAGCACCGGGGCCAGTTGCGCCGGCTGCCGGACGAACCGCTCGGCCGCCGCGAGCTGGTCGATGAGGCCCGTCAGGTCCGCCACCGCCTGGTCGCGTGCCTCGGTCTCCGGCAGCTTCACCAGGTGGGCCAGCAGTTCCTGCTCCGGATGCGCGCCCGGTGGCAACACGAACTCGGCGACGACGATCCGGTCGGCGACCAGTCGGGCCAGGGCCAGCCGCTCGTCGGCGCTGAGCTCGGCCTCGGTGAAGCCGGCCTTGGCGAGGCGGTCCAGCAGGGCGAGCTGCGTCGGCTCCAGCGTCAGCGGCGCCTGGAACGGCCGGTGCGCCCGTCCCTCGTGGACGCTGACGCTGGGCACCCGTCGCACCGGGAGATGCGGCCGGATGGCGGGGTCCTCGGCCCACCGCTGCGCCAGGGCGCGCACCGCCCACAGTTCGAACGAGGCGCTGGTGCTGCGTACCCCCGCCGTTCCGGTCACCCCGAGCGAGTCGCCGGCCGCGCCACTGAAGGTGGCCCAGCCGACCGGGCCGAAGAAGCCGATGCTGTCGTTCTTCGCGCAGTACCGCTGGGCGTACCTGGTCAGCACCCCCGCGCGGTACGAGGTGAGCGCGGAACCGGGCCGCCGGGCCCATTCGGCCGCTGCCGGATTCTGCCAGGTGAGCGCGGCGAGGAAGTCCGGCTCGGCCAGCAGCTCACGGACGGCGGCAAGCCCGTCCTCGGCGAAACCGGCGAGCCAGTCGAACGGCATGCCGGCAGCACGTACCGGGGCCACCGGCCACAGCGCCCAGTCACTGGTGAGCACGACGGGTTCGTTCACCGAAGTCCCTGCTCCCGCAGCAACGTGGCCAGTGCCGCGATCGTCGGGTAGTCGAAGATCGCCCCGATCGAGAGTTCCACCTGGAACGTCTCCCGGATGGCGGAGATCAGCGCGATGGCGGTGAGCGAGTTGCCGCCGACCGAGAAGAAGTCGACGTCCATGCCGATGTCCGGGTCGCCGATCGCCTCGACCCACAGCGCCTTCATCCGGGACTCCAGGCTGTTCGCGTCGCCCGGCGCGGCGGTGGCCGCCACCGGCCCGGCCGACGCCATCCCCGCGACCGCCCCGGCCAGGGCGTCGACGACCGCGGTGGGAACTGCCGCTGCCGGGAGCTGACCGACGGCCGGACCGGTCGGACCCGGCCGTTCGGGAACTTCGCGGCTGCGCAGCGGCTGGGCTCCGCTCTCCACGAGAACCTGCCCGGGATGCCGGGCGCCGAGGATGGCCAGGGTCAACGCGACCCCCAGCCGGGGTGGGATCCCGTCGGCCGCCTCGCTCGACCCGCCGTCAGCGGGGACGGTCACCTTCGTGCCGGGTTGGATCTGGCGCAGGGTGTACCCGGTCGCCACGCAGAGCGGCTGCCCGTCGAGCCCGAGCAACTCGAGATCCGCCCGGATCACACCCGGCCCGCTGGCCTGCCGCCGCACATGTACGAACACCTCCGCCGGCAACCGGCCGTAGAAGGCGATCGACTCGCAGCAGAACGGCAGGTGGAAGCCGTCGTCGGGCCGCCGGAACGCGGTCGACGCCGAGTCCAGCAGGGTGGGGTGCGCCGGGTACACCTTCAGGTCGTCGGCGAACTCCTCGGGCAGTCGCAGCTGCACCAGCAGCTCGGAGGTGTCCTCCCCGGTCCGGGTCCAGGTGGCGACGGTGTTGTCCCACCTGCGGCCGAGGTGGAACAGCCGCGGCCCGTCGGCCTCCGACTCCATCAGCTGGTGGGTGAAGGACGAACGCAGCTCCTCGATCGGCCGGGGCCCGCCCGGCTCACCGGCCGCGACGACCCGGGCGCTGGCATGCCGTACCGCCGGGGCGCCCGGGTCGCTGCCCGAACGCGACCACGACTCCAGGGTGCCGTCGGTGTGCAGCCGGATCTCCACCCGTCGCTCGTCCTCGGTGGCGAGGACCTGGTGGTAGACCACGTCGGTGAGCCGCACCGGCAGGTCCCGCCCGGTCAGCTCGCAGTAGCCGCGCAGCATGAGGTCGAGCTGCCCGGTCCCGGGCAGGATCGCCTCGCCCTCCAGCCGGTGCTCGTCCATGATGGGGCTGAGCGCCGGGCCGATGGTGGTCGACCAGGTCCGCACCCCGTACTCGGCGGCCATCCCGACCTCCGCCCAGGACGGCCAGTTGATGGAGACCGCGGGCACCCCCGCCCGGCGCAGCGTCACGGCGTACGCGTCCTGGAAGGCGTTCGCGGCGGCGTAGTCCGCGCTGCCGACCAGCCCGTCATGGGCGGCCCGGCTGGAGAAGCAGGCGAAGAAGTCGAGTGGCGGGCCGGACCGCAACGCCTCGTCGAGCACCACCGTCCCCCGGACCTTGGGGTCGAGCACCGCCGCGACGTCGTCGAGTTCGCGCAGCCGCACCAGGCCGTCGCCAGGCAGCCCGGCCAGATGGAAGACCCCGTTGACCGGCCCGAACCTGGACACCGTGACGTCGAGGGCCCGGCGCAGTCCCCGGCGGTCGGCGACGTCGCCGGTCAGGACGCGGACCTGTGCGCCCAGCCCGGTGATCTCCGCGAGCTGGGCGCGCAGGCGCTCGGAGCGTTCGTCCGTCGCGTCGTCGTTCAGGCCGGTGCGGCTCAGCAGGATCAGCCGTGGTTGCAGCCCGGTGCCGGCGAGACCGCGCGCCAGCGCCATGCCGAGTCCGCCGGTGCCACCCGTGATCAGGTAGACCCCCTGCCGCCGCAGCGGCGACGGCGACTCCCACGGCGCCGCGTCGAATGCCACCTGGGTCGGCACCCAACGCCGCGTACCGCGCAGCGCGACGACCTCGTGCCGCCGCCACTGTCCCAGCTCGCACGCGAGCTCGTGGTCGGCGGGCAGGGCCACGTCCACCACTCGGCAGCCCAGCTCGGGCGCCTCCTTCGCCAGCGAACGGGCGAAACCGACGAGCATCGCGGCGGTCGGGTCGATCGGCTCGGCGCCCGTGACGTCGACCGCTCCCCGGGTGAGCACCAGCAGCCCCGCCGTGCCGCCCGCCGGCAGGGCGGCGACCGTCTGGGCGGTGACGAAGAGGCTGGTGAAGCTGGCCTCCACGGCCCGGTTCACGCCCGCGCTGGTCAACGCCGGGTCGGGCCCGGCGGTGAAGGCGTGCACCACGAGCGTGACCGGTGTCCCCCGGCCGGCCAGCGCGGCCAGCACCCGGTCCAGGTCGACCCGGGAGCCGGGGCGGATCCGGAATTCCGCGCCCACCTCGGCGTACGCGTCCGCCGGCCGGGCGACCGTCACGGCGGCGCCGGCCTGCTGCACCGCCAGTACGACGGGAAGGCTGTCCGCCTCGGACGCCGGCGCCAGGAGCAGGCACAGCCCTGACACGGTGCTCTTCGGCAGCGCCTGCGTCTCGGTCCACACCACGGTGGACAGTGGTGTCCCGGCCTCGGTCGGCTCACCGCTGACCGGGAGGGCCGCCTCGACCGCCGGGACAGCCGCCACCGCCGGCGGCGTCGTCTGTGCCGGTGCGTCCACCCAGTGCCGGCGCCGCTGGTAGGGGTAGCCCGGCAGCGGCACCCGTCGTACCGGGCCGCCGTCGTCCGGCTCGGGCCACTCGACGTCGTGTCCGTCGACCCAGAGTCGCGCCACCACCGCCAGCAGCCCGGCGAGGTCCGTGTCGGTCCGCGGCAGGGCCGGCGTGAACGAGGAGCCCGGTCCCCCGGTTCCCCTGCCGAGATCGCTGAGCACCCGGCCCGGCCCGACCTCGAGCACGCGACGTGGTCCGTCGCCGAGCACGGCGGCCACCGCCCGGTCGTACCGGACGACGCCGGCCACCTGGTCGGCCCAGAAGTTGGGGTCGACAGCCTGGTCCTCGCCGATCAGACCGCCGGCGGCCGCGGAGTAGAACGGGATCGTCGGCGCCGACAGCTCGACTCCGTCGAACGCGGCGGCGAACTGCACCGCGGCCGGGATCATCAACGGGCTGTGGAAGGCGCCCGCGGTCGGCAGGACCTTGGCCAGGATCTTGCGGCTCTGCAGCTCGGACTGCGCGGCGAGCACGTCGTCGCGGCTGCCGCTGAGGACGACCTGTCGGGGTTCGTTCACCACGGCCACCGTCAGGCCGGCCAGCAGGTCGGAGGAGAGTTCCTCCAGGGGAGCGGCCACCGCCAGCATCGCACCCGTCGTGACGGCGGACATGGCGCGGGCCCGCGCCGCCACCAGGGCGACCCCGTCGGCCAGCGAGAACACCCCGGCCGTCACGGCGGCGGCCAACTCGCCGACGCTGTGCCCGAGCACCGCCCCGGGACGCACCCCCCGGGCCCGCAGGGACCGCACCAACGCGCACTCGACGGCGAAGAGCGCCGCCTGGGTCACGACGGTGCCGGCCAGCCGGTCCGGGTCGCCCGAGAGCCAGTCCTCCCGAACGTCGATTCCGTGCGCCCCGAACAGATCGAGCACCTCGTCCATGGCCTCGGCGAAGGCCTTGTCCTCGCGGTAGAGACGGTGTCCCATTCCCGCCCGCTGGGAGCCCTGACCGGGGAAGGCGAAGACCAGGTCCCGCCGCTCCGCACCGGCTCCCCGCAGCACGCCGTCGTCAGCGGCGAGTCGCGCGGCGGCCACCGCCGGGTCGTCCGCGACGACCGCGGAGCGCAGGGGGTACGGCCGGCGGCCGTGCTGCAGGGTACGCACCGCCGCGGGGAACGTCTGCAGGTCGTGGTCGGTGAAGTACCGGGCCAGGTTCTCCTGGTACTGCCGGCCGGCGGCCTCGCTCTGCGCCGACCAGACCACGATCCGGGGTTGTGACCGCACCGGCTGCGGTACGCGCGCCGGAGGCTCCTCGATGACCACGTGGGCGTTCGTGCCCCCCACGCCGAAGGAGCTGACCCCGCCGACCAGGGGCACTCCGGGGGCCCGGGTCAGCGGCGTGAGCCGGTCGGCGATGACGAACGGCGTCGAGTCCAGGTGCAGCTTGGGGTTCGCCTCCTGGAAGTTCACCGTGCCCGGGAGAGCACCGTGCCGGAGGGCGAGGACGCCCTTGATCAGCGAGGCGATGCCCGCCGCGTGACCGAGATGTCCGATGCTCGACTTGACCGAACCGAGCGCGACTGTGGTCCCGGCGTCGTCACCCACCGCCTGCAGTGCGCGATGCAGCGCCGCCACCTCGATCGGGTCCCCGAGTGGGGTGCCGGTGGCGTGACACTCGACGAACGCCAGTTCACTCGCGGACACCTCGGCCATGGCGAACGCCTCGGCCAGCATCGTCGCCTGGCCGATGACGGAGGGGGCGGTGAAACCGGCCTTCGCCGATCCGTCGTTGTTGAGCGCGGTGCCCCGCAGGACGGCGTGCACGGTGTCGCCGTCGGCGAGCGCGTCACTGAGTCGCTTGAGCACCACGGCGCCCGCGCCGGTGGAGAAGAGCGTGCCGTCGGCCTTGCCGTCGAAGGGTCGCACGTGGCCGTCGCGGGAGAAGGGGCTGCCCTGGGCCCACAGATAGCCGTGCCCGAACGGCATCTCCACCTCGGCGCCACCGGCGACAGCCAGGTCACACTCCCCGTTGCGCAGCGCCTGGCTGGCCAGGTGCACGGCGACCAGGGAACTCGAACAGGCCGTGGAGACGGAGATCGCCGCCCCCCGCAGGTTCATCTTGTACGCGGCGGTGATCGCGACGTAGTCGGTGTTGTTCAGGGAGGTCAGCGCGAAGCTCGTGCTGGCCGAGGCGTCACTGTTAAGGCCCAGGTTGTCGACGTACCGGTTGGTGCCGGCGGAGCCGTAGACCGCGATCGTCGCCTCTTCGCGGTACGGGTCGTAGCCGGAGTGCTCCAGCGCCGCGTGTGCGCTCTCCAGGAACATCCGGATCTGCGGGTCGGTGAAGTCGGCTTCCTTCGGGGTGTAGCCGAAGAGCGCCGAGTCGAAGTCCTGGACCCCCGGGGCGGTGGCCACCGCCTTGACGTAGTCCGGGTGCCGCAGCATCTCCTCCGAGACCCCGTACGCGCGCAGTTCGTCGTCCGTGGGGAACTGGACGCTCTCCACCCCGTCACGCAGGTTGGCCCAGTACTGGTCGAGATCCGCCGCTCCCGGGAATCGGGCAGCCATCCCGACGATCGCGATGTGGTGCCGGTCGCTCATGACATGTCCCTTCGCAATGTCTCGCGTATCCGCAGCCGGCGCGCGGAGTCCAGGGAGACTGGTCGCCTGACGGAACGGACCTCGACCGCTGTCTCCTGCTCGCCCGCGACATACGCGGCGAGCGATCGAACCGTCGGAAGTTCGAAGAGTTTGAGCACCGGCACGGGGCGTCCGAGGCGCTCCTCCAGTGCCTGCTGTACGCCGATCGCCAGCAGCGAGGTGCCACCGAGGTCGAAGAAGTTGACCTCGCGGCCGACCTGCGCGACGCCCAGCACGTCCTGCCAGGTGCGGGCGATCGTCTCCTCGACAGCCGTGGCGTAGACCGGGGCGGCGATCTCCTCCGAGGCTCCGTCGACGCCCGGCCGCCACGCCGGCAGGCGGGTCCGGTCCGGCTTGCCGTTGGCCGTCAACGGCAGGTGGTGCAACCGCACCACTCCCGCCGGCAGCATGTGCGCCGGCAGCAGGATGCGCAGGTCCGCTCGCAGCTGGGCGGTGGACACGGCCTGGCCGTCCACGGAGGTGAGATAGCTGACCAGGCGTGCCTCGTCACCCGAGCCGACCAGCACGGTGACGCAGTCGGTCACGTACGACAGGCTCCGGGCCGCCACGTCCACGTCCTGGAGCTCGACCCGGTATCCGGCGATCTTGACCTGGCCGTCGTCCCGGCCGAGCACCTCGATCATGCCGTCCGGCAGCGTCCGTCCCAGGTCGCCGGTGTGGTATTCCGGACCGCACCCGTCGGCGAGCGACTCGCCCCGTACCACGATGCGACCGCGCTCCCCCACCGCGGCGGGGCGGCCGTGCCCGCCCAGCACGACGACGCCGCCGCCGTGGATGCCGGTGTCGACCGGTATCCGGCGATCCGGTCGGCCCACCGGCTGACCCGGCCGGATCGCCGACCAGGCCGCGACCTGCGGGGTTTCGGTGGCCCCGTAGGCGTTGACCACCGTCACCCCCGGGGCCGACCGTCGGATGGCGGTGACGTCGCCGGCGAAGAGCTGGTCGCCCGCGACGACGGCGAGCCGCAGGTGCGGCAGCGGCAGGTCCGCGACCAGGAGCAGCCGCAGCAGCTGCGGCGTCAGGTGGACGACGGTGACGCGCTCCCGGACGAGCCAGGCGTGCAGCTCGTGTGGGGAGCGGATCACCTCCTCGGGCGGTACGCAGAGCGTCGCACCGACGGTCAGCGGCGCGAAGACGTCCCGCAGCAACGGGTCGTGGCCGAGACCGGAGAGCAGGGCGAACCGGTCGGCCGGCCCGAGGCCGAACTCCGCGGTGTAGCGGGCCAGGAAGTGGGCCAGCGGTGCGTCGCCAGCCCGCACGACGCGCGGTCTGCCCGTCGTGCCCGAGGTGAAACCCACGTGACCGGCCGGGCCGGCCACCGGGGAGAACTGGCCACCGCCCCGGACCGGACCGACCTGGATCACGGTCGGCGCGATCGCGGCGAGAGCGGACGGCAGATCACCGTCGACGAGGACGGCTCGGGCCTGCGCGATCTCGCGGAGTTGCGCCACCAGCCGGGCGGGCGGATATCCAGGGTCCAGCACGCAGAACCGCGCGCCGATCGACGAGACGGCCAGCAGCGCCGCGACCAGTGCGACGCCGCGCGGCGCGAACACCGCCACGAGGTCTCGACGGTGCACCTCGCCGAGCGACAGGTCCTGGGCGATGGCACTGACCCAGTCGCCGAGCTCGCGGTAGGTGAGCGTGCCGCCGGACGCGCTCAGGGCCGTCGCCTCCGGCGCGCGCTGCGACTGCTCCGCGAAGCGGGTGCTGACCACGACCTTCTCGGCGTGGTCCAGCTTCGGGGTCAGGGGCGCGGCAGGTGCCGGCGCGCCGCCACCGACGCCCAGGACCTGCCGGTCGAACGGCATCTCGGGGTCGGTCGACATCGCCGACAGGATCTCGATGAACTGGTCGAGCAGTTCCGCGCCGAGGCGGGGCTCGATCGTCGCCCGATCGTGCACGACGGTCACCGCGATCCGGTCACCGAGGTCGGTGAGGTAGACGTTCAGGTCGAAGATCGCCCCCGCCGGGTCCTGGTCGACGACGCGGGTGGTGAGGCCGGGCAGCTCCGGGGGGATGTCCGGGCCGCCGAGGAAGTTGAACCAGGAGGTGAAGGACAGGTCCGTCCCGCGCCTGCGCAGATGGTGGTGCAGCACCTCGAAGGGCACGTCCGCGTTGGCGGCCGCGTGCGCGACCGCCGCTCTCGCCGCGCGGATCAGGTCCGCGTACGACGGCGCCTCGGGCACGGTCACCCGCAGCGCGGCGGTGCTGACGAAGAACCCCACGAGCGATTCCGTGCCCGGCACGGTACGGGCACCGAACGGTGCCCCGATCAGGGCCTCGTCCTGCCCGCTCCACCGGCGCAGCAGGCCGGCGTAGGCGGCCAGCAGCGTCACGAACATGGTGCTGCGGTACTCGGTCGCCAGCTCCCTGAGCTCGGCCGTCCGGTCCGCGTCGAGGTGCCGGCGATGGGTGACCGTCCCGGGCACGGCGTCGGCCGGGGCCGGGAAGCGCTCCGCCGGGACGCAGCCGTCCAGCCGATCGACGAGTTCGGCGAGCTGCCCCTCGTAGGCTCCGGCCGCGAAGCGGCGAGCCTGCCAGGCGCTGTAGTCGAGATAGGTCAACGAGCCCGGTGGATCGGCCGGTGGAGGGTCTGCGGCAACGGCGGCCCGGTAGTGCCGGCCGAGGTCGTCGAGGATGATCCGGACGCTCTGCCCGTCGGCGACGAGATGATGCAGGGTGAGCACCAGCCGGGAGTCCGCGCCGGGCAGCCGGACCAGGGCGGCCCGCAGCATCGGCGGCCGGGCCAGGTCGAACGGACGCCGAATCTCGGCGTTGATCCACTCCTCGGCCTCCTGCGGACCGGCCACCTCGACCTGGCGCAACGGCGGTACGGCCAGGTCCCGCACCCGCTGCCGGGCCCGGCCGTCGTGGACCTCGAACGCCGTACGCAGGGCGCCGTGACGGCGAACCAGACCGGCGACGGCGGCAGCCAACGCGGGCACGTCCACCTGTCCGTGCAGGGCGAGGACGATCGGGATGTTGTACGCCGAGGAAGCCTTGTCCGTCTTGTCCAGCAGCCAGAGTCGCTGCTGTTCGGGAGCGAGCGGACCGACCAGGGCGGCCGTGTCGACCGGGACCGGCTCGGCGGCGACGGACCGGCTGACCAGCCCGGCCAGCTCTCCGAAGGTGGGCTGGGTGAAGAGCACACCGGGCGGCAGTTCCACGCCCAGCTCGGTCCGGACCCGGATCACCAGTTCCGCCGCCCGGAGCGAATCCCCACCGCAGTCGAAGAAGTCGTCGGTGCCGCGTACCCGGTCGGCGGCGAGCAGTTGCGACCAGATCCGCCGCAGCGCCTCGCGGGGACCGTGCCCGGCATCCTCGGCCGGCACCGCCTCGAACCCTCCGGCTGCCACCTCGGACCGCAACGCGGTGAGGTCGACCTTGCCGCCCGAGGTCGTCGGCAGAACCGGCACGACAGCCATCACGGTCGGCACCATCGCCCGGGGCAGACGAGCGGCGACCCACCGACGTACCTCGGCGACATCCAGCTCGGTGCCCGGATCGGCCGAGACCAGGTAGGCCGCGAGCACCGTCCGTGCGTCGTGTTCGAGCAGGTCCACCCGGGCCGCGCCCACGCCCGGACAGTCGGCCAGGACGGTCTGCACCTCCGCGAGACTCACCCGGACGCCGTTGACCTTGACCACGTCGTCCAGGCGCCCCAGGTGTACCAGGACGTCGTCGGCGTCGTAGTTGACCAGGTCCCCGGTGCGGTAGAGGCGGGCTCCCGGCGGCCCGTGCGGAGCGGGCACGAAGCGGGCCGCGGTCGCGGCCGGATCGCCCAGGTATCCGCGCGCTACCTGGCCGCCACCGAGGTACAGCTCACCGTGCCGCACCGGCTGCAGGTCCTCGTCCAGCACCAGCACCTCGGTCGAGGCGAAGGCTGTGCCGATCGGCACGCTGCCCTGGGAGTAGCCGGCGTCGACGTCCGTCTCGTACCAGGTGTTGTCGACCGTGACCTCGGTGAGACCGCAGGTGTTGAAGATCCGGACACCCGGGCCGGTGACCGCACGGGCCGCGCGGTACTCGGCACCGGACCAGAGCTCGCCACCGACGACGAGGTGGGTCAGGCAGTCCAGCCGTTCCCCGGCAGCTGCCAGGTGGGCGACGAGCGGGCGGAGCACCGACGGGGTGATCTCGACGTACTCGACGTCGGCGGCGCGGATGAGCCGGACCAGGTCCGGCGGGCTGAGCACCGTCTGCTCGGGGCACATCACCAGGCATCCGCCGGTGAGCAGGGTACGCGCGACGTCGGCGGTGGCGACGTCGAAGCCGAAGCCGGCGAGCTGGAGGACCCTGGTCACCTTCTCCCCCACCCCGTACAGCCGGCGGTAGGAGTCGACCAGGGACAGCAGGGACCGGTGGCTGACGGCGACGGCCTTCGGCTGGCCGGTCGAACCGGAGGTGTGGATGACGTAGGCCAGGTTGTCGGGGTGGACCGGTGCCGCCGGCGACGCCGCCGCCCTGTCACGGACGTCGGCTGCGCCACGCTCGTCGTCCCCCGCGCACAGCTCGTCGATGACGAGCGTGGGAGCGCCCAGCGCGTCCGCTCGCCGGCGCAGTCCCGACTCGGTGAGGACGGCGGCCGGTCGCAGCTTGCCGCCGATCGACCGCAGCCTCCTACGCGGCGTGTGCGGGTCCAGGGCGATGTAGGCGGCGCCTGACTGCCAGACACCGAGTACGCACGCCGGCAGCGCGGCCGAACGATCCACCATGACCGCGACGAGCGACTCCGGGCCGACCCCCAGGTCGCGCAGCAGTCCCGCCACCGCGTCCGCGCGGCGGTCGAGTTCCGCGTAGGTCAGGATCCGCTGACCGTCGACCACCGCCGGTGCGCCCGGCCGGTCCGCGACGACCGCGCGGAATTGGCTGTGGCAACTCACCGGCTGTCGGTCCCGCCAACGCACCACTCGAGGACCGCCTTCGCGCTGTGGAACTTCTGCTCCGCCTGCCGGAAGGCGATGCTGGCCGGCCCGTCGAGGACCGCGCTGGTCACTTCCTCGCCGCGGTGTGCCGGAAGGTCGTGCATGAACACCGCCTCCGGGTACCGGGCCATCAGTTCACCGTCGACCTGGAACGGCGCGAACGTGTCCCGCCAGTTCGGATCCGGCTTGGACGTCCCCGTCGTCTGCCAGCGCGTGGTGTAGACGACGTCGACCTCGGACGGCCCGGCCGCCAGCTCGTGCGTCTCGGTGATGCTGCTGGCGTTGGTCTCCGCCGCGCGCTGGGCGCGGGCGAGCAGCGCCGGGTCCATCCCGTATCCCCGGGGGGTGGCCAGGCAGAGACTGACGTCGCGGAACCGGGCCAGCGCGAGAGCCAGCGCGGCAGCGGTGTTGTTGCCCTCGCCCACGTACAGGATCCGGATGCCGTCGACCCGCCCGAACTGCAACTCGATCATGGAGAGGTCCGCGATGGCCTGGGTCGGGTGTTCGTCGGCCGTCATCGCGTTCACCACGGCCATGCCGTCCTGCGCGGTAAGGGCGGCCAGTTCGGCCGGGTCGCCGGCGGTACGGACCACCAGCGCGTCCAGCATCATGCCGAGCACCCGGGCCGTGTCGGCCATGGTCTCGCCCGTGTTCAGCTGCAGATCGTGCGGACCGTAGGCGATGTGGGACGCGCCGAGCCGCAGCGCCGCCGACGCGAAGGCCGTCCGGGTCCGGGTCGAGGTCGCACGGAAGTAACTGCCAACGACCCGGCCGCGAAGCGGCTGCCCGACGGCCTCACCTTGCTCCGCGTACCACGCGGATCGCCGGACAAGCCGGTACAACTCGTCATCGCTCAGATTGTCAACCGAGGTGAGGTGCCGCACGCCGTACAGCCTGGCCGAGCGATGACCGGGCATCAACGCCACCGGAGAACGTTGGCGAGAAGTCGTCACCACCTTGACCAGCCCAGACGGATCACATCATCCCGACGCACGCCTGAAGCGAACCCAGTGGCCCCGGCCTGGCGGTCCAGCGGTGAAGGACGGATGCCGGACCTCAGCGCCGACGGAGGCGCTGCGCGCGCTGACCCGGCCTTGTCTCGTCATGGCGTTCGGGGCGGATCTCATCACGCCCCCGCAGAGCGGACGTGACGTCGAAGAGACCGACTGGAAGGCTGGCCGCGCTGGTCTTAGGCTGTCGCGGCGCTGGTCTCAGGCCGTCGCCGCGCGCAGGCAGACGGCTCCGCCCGGGGCGCAGCCCATACGATCAGGGGAAGAACCATGGCGTTGAGCCGAGAGACCTACAACTACCGCGATGGCCGTGTCGGCATCGCGATCGACTCTTCACCCGAGTACGGCAGCCCGGCCATCTGGCCCTCGGTCGGCGAGTATCCGATCTACGATCCGTACCTCTACTACGCGATGAGCAACGACACCGTCCGGAACGACGCCTTCCGGGCGGCGCTGCTGCCGGCCTGCCCGGGTCGCCGGGTGCTCGACATCGGCACCGGCGAGAACGTCCACTGGGCGCTGGAGGCCGCCCGTCAGGGAGCCCAGAGTGTCGTCGCCCTGGAAGCCATGCCCCGCAGCCACGCCGTGGCGACGAAGCGGCTGGCCCAGGCACCGGAACGCGAGAAGGTCGACCTCCGCTACGGCGTCTCCTTCGACCACGACCTCGACCCCCGAGCGGACGTCTGCGTCGCCGAGCTCATTGGCTCGTTCGCCAGCTCGGAGGGAATGCTGGCGGCGATGGCGGACGCCCACGCACGGCTGCTGAACCCCGGCGCGGTGGTCGTCCCGGCCGCCTGCGACACGCTCGTCGCCCCGGTCTCCCTGCGCGATCTCTTCCCGGCGGGCCTCGCCTTCTCCAGCGACGCGCTACCGTATCTGCGGCAGATCTTCGATTTCAACGGCGGCCCCTTCGACCTCCGCCTGACGGTCGTCAACCCCGATCCGGGCTGCGTGCTGTCGAGCGGCGGGGTCGTGGAGCAGCTCCGGTTCGATCGTGCGGAGCCACTCGACGCCACGACCGAGGTGGAGCTCCGGATCGAGCGGGCCGGAAGGGTCGACGGGCTGCTGTGCTGGATTCGGCTGGACGCCGGTCCCGGCGCAGACACGACGATCGACTCGCTCCTGGACAAGACCAACTGGACGCCCGCCTACCTTCCGTTGTTCGATGAGAGCCTCGACGTGTGCGAGGGCGACGTCGTCACGGTGAGCTTCGAACGCCGGACGAGCCCCGACGGCGTCCATCCCGATTACCTCGTAGACGCCACGCTGACCAGATCCCTCGGCGTCGTTTCGGGCAGCTTCGTGTCGTGCTACCGGGGGCGGTCGTCCGGCACCGCTGCCGTCTACCGGGAACTCTTCTCGTCCTGACCGCCTGCCGGTCGCTGGCCTCGGCCTCTCACGCCGCTGTGGCTCGACAGTGCACGTGCCCGAGGAGTTCCGGGCGACCTTGCGGCAGACTTGGACCTTGTGCCAACTCAGCCGCTGCTTCGCAAGGTTCGCTTCGAGATCCGTCCGTGGGGCCAGGGTCCCGACCCGGCGCGCGAGTTATTGCCGTACGCCGACAACGTGAGCTTGGTGGACCTGGTTTCGGGCTTCGAGCACGCCGCTGGCCACGATGTGCCCGGCGCCTATGCCGGAATCGTTCTCGATCACTTCAACTTCGGTGACCTGGCTGCCTACCTCACCGGACGATCGGACTCCGCCTACCGGTCCAGGCAAGGCGTGATCGCCCTACTCGGTTGCGACTGCGGCGAGGTCGGCTGCTGGCCCCTGGAAGCGCAGGTGGTTACTACCGAGGACTCGGTGATGTGGCGCGGCTTCTCCCAGCCCTACCGCCCCCAGCGCGACTATGGGGACTTCGGCCCCTTCGTGTTCCGTCGGGACCAGTACGAGCGCGCAGTTCGCGAGGCGATGGCCGCCAGCCTGCCCCCATCCCCCCGATAGGTGTCAACGCGGGGCTGTTCGGTGACGACCTGGACGCGGTCGCCAACCGGCTGGACGAGGCGTTCGCGGCACGGGATGCGGATCATTTGCGGACTGGCACCACGGACGGTGCACCGTGACCGACCTCGGGAAACGGCGAAGCCCAGGTCGTTGACCTGGGCTTCTGTACCGAGCCGCCTGACGGAATCGAACCGTCGACCTACGCATTACGAGTGCGTCGCTCTAGCCGACTGAGCTAAGGCGGCAACGATCAGCAAGTGTACGGCACGACCCGCCCGCCGATCGAACGGGATCCCCATCCGGACATCCGGCCCCGATCCGTCGTCCGCCGGACAGCGACCGCCGCCGGCCGGGACTACGCTGCGGCGGGTGAACGACGATCGCGCCCCCGCCGCGGATCCGCAGGACGCCGCGGCGGTGAGCCCGCACGCGAGCGAGGCGGCCGGCGGGCGGACCGCGCGCCGGCCGCGTGGCGTCGACCCCCGGGAGCTGGGCTTCACCCCACGCAGGCCGGTGCCGTGGCTCGCGCCGTTCCTGCTGGTCAGCACCGGCATCCGCACACTGCTGGCGATGCTCTTCGGGGCGTACCTGGACAAGCGGGAGCTGCAGAACTCCCTCGACGCGGGCATCGCGCGACAGGTCGGGCCGGACGGCGGGCTCTGGCTGGACTACGTGGCCGACCTGGGCGACGGTTTCAACGCCACCTACTCGGTGGCCTACCTGATCGCCCAGCCGGAGCTGGAGGTGGACGGGCACCGCCTGCCCCGCGCGCAGACCCTGGTGATGGGCGGCGACCAGGTCTATCCGTCGGCGGCCTTCGAGGCGTACGAGGACCGCTGCAAGGGGCCCTACCAGGCCGCGCTGCCGGTCACCCCGCCCGAGCGGCCCACGCTGTTCGCGGTACCCGGCAACCACGACTGGTACGACGGCCTGACCGCCTTCCTGAGGCTCTTCGTCCGCTCCCGGGACCGGCACTTCGGCGGCTGGGACACGGGCCAGTCCCGCTCGTACTTCGCGGTGGAGCTGCCCGCCGGCTGGTGGCTGCTCGGCCTCGACGACCAGTCCGGCTCGTACCTGGACGATCCGCAGCTCACCTACTTCGACCGGGTCGCCGAGCGGCTGGGCCCCGAGAGCCGGGTGATCCTGGCCGTGCCGGCGCCGACGTGGGTCAAGGCCGTCGACCAGCCCACGGCGTACGACTCGATCGACTACTTCGTCCGCACCATCGTCGCGCCCACCGGGGCGCAGGTACGGCTGCTGGTCTCCGGCGACCTGCACCACTACGCCCGCTACGCCGGCCCGGACCGGCAGCTGATCACCTGTGGGGGCGGCGGGGCGTACCTCTACCCGACGCACAAGCTCCCGGAGCGCATCGAGGTGCCGCCGCGCGACACCCTCGCCCGGCGGGCCAGCACCTCCCACCCGTACGATCTGGCGGGCTGCTACCCGGACGCCGCCCGCTCCCGCCGGTACGCCTGGGGGATCTTCCCCCGCCTTCCGCTGCGCAACCCGGGCTTCACCACGCTGCTTGGCACCCTGCACACGCTGCTGATGCTGGCGATGGCCGGCGTCGCGAGCAACCCGGAGGGCATCGAGCAGCGGCTGTTCAGCGTGCCCCTGATGGCGATGCTGATCGTCACGATGCTCGGCGCCGCGTTCTTCGCCAAGCCGCCCAGCTCCGGCGGCAAACGGCACGCCCGGCACTGGATCCTGGGCGTGGGCCACGGCCTGACCCAGATCGCGCTGGCCGCCGTCGGCACCTGGGCCTGGCTGGCCCTGCCCTTCTACCACTGGCCGTGGCCCCTGCCGGTCGCCGCCGCGGCGGTGCTCTACGGCCCGGTCATCGGGCTGGTGGCGAGCCAGCTGGTGGCCGCCTACCTGCTGGTGGCCGGCGCGTTCGGGGTGAACGTCAACGAACTCTTCGCCGGCCAGGGCATCGAGGACGCCAAGGCGTTCCTGCGGCTGCGCATCGACCCCGACGGCACCCTGACGATCTACCCGATCGCCGTCGACCGGGTGGCCCGCGACTGGCAGGTCAACCCGGACCAGTCCCCCGGCTCCTCCTGGCTGGTCCCGAAGCAGCCGCTGCGCCCCCGCCTGGCCGAACCCCCCACCACCCTCACCTGACCCACCCACCCCACCCCCGCCCCCCGCCCCCGGGGACAGGACCGCATCGATCATGAGGTTGGCGGCACTGTTCGCGATCGACTTCGCCGCCAACCTCATGATCGACCCGGAGAGGCCGGGAGGGTCGGGGAGAGTGTGCCTACGTGGCCGGGGACAGCGTCACCTGGCGGAGGATTTCGTCGACGACGTTCGCGAGGGGTGCGGTGGCGTCGATCGGGGTGCCGGTTTTCGGGGTGTCTGACGTGGTTCGGTGCAATCGCCTGATGAGTTCGCGTTCGGCCGCTCTTCCACCCCACTCGTCCTCCGGTCGCCCGTCGAGCCGCCGGTTCAAGGTGTCCCAGTCGACTTCCAGGACGAAGACGCCGTCGAACAAGTCGACGAACTTGTGAAGATTCCGTGAGCCACCGCAGAAGAAGGTCACCGGCTCGTCGTGGTTGGCGACCAGGGCCCGCACGTCGTCCACGCGCCAGATGTGGTGCTCGTGCCCGAGGCCGTCCAACGGCTCACCGGTCTCCGGGTCGCCCTGATAGGCCAGCTCCCGGTCACCGTTGATGGCGTGGTAGCCGCGCCGCCGCAGTTCTTTGCAGACCGAGGTCTTGCCGGTGCCGGAGACGCCTTCGATCAGGTAGTTCCTCAGGCCCATCGCCGGATGGTAGCGAGCAAGGTGAGACGGGTGCGGTCCCTCATGGTCGCTCGGTCGTCCGCAGCGGTGTCACCGCCGTGAGCGACAAGGCGCGCCAGTCATCGCGCGGCACCCTCCTGGCCCGACAGGTCACGGCTCTCGTAGGCGAGTCGGGAGCCGCAGACGTCGGCGCGGGAGCACATGGAGCGCGAGCCGTCGGCGTCCAGGCGGACGGTCACCGCGTCTCTCGGGACGCTGTGGCCGACCACGCGGCCCTCCCCCTCCGGCGTGGTGACGCGGGCGCCGACGGCCGGGGCGGACTCCTGGAACCGCTGGTAGAGCGGATGTTCGTACTTCAGGCAGCACATCAGCCGGCCGCACGCGCCGGAGATGCGCAGCGGGTTGAGCGGCAGGTCCTGGTCCTTCGCCATCCGGATGGTGACCGGCTCGAAGTCGGTGAGGAAGGTGGCGCAGCAGAGGTCCCGGCCGCAGGAGCCGATGCCGCCCTGCACCCGCGCCGAGTCCCGGGCGGAGAGCTGGCGCAGCTCGACCCGGCAGTGCAGGGTGGCCCCGAGGTCCCGGACCAGCGCGCGGAAGTCCACCCGGTGCGGGGCCGTGAAGTAGATGGTGCTCCGCTCACCGCCACCCTCGGCGGCGGCGAGGACGTGGTCGATCGCCACCACCTTCATCGGCAGGGCGTGCTCCCGGATCAGCCGCTTCGCCGCGACCTTCGCCTCGGCCTTGCGGCGGCGCAGGGCCTCGTCGCGGCGCAGGTCCTCCTCGCCGGCCAGGCCGGCGAGGCGGGGGAAGCCCTCGGTCTCCTCGGTGACCCACTGCGCCGCCCAGACGCACTCGGCCACCTCGGGCCCGTCGTCGGTCGGCACCAGCACCTTGTCGCCGACCTGGGGGCGCAGCTCGCCCGGGTCCAGGTAGTAGAGGCGCCCGTACCGCTGGAAGCTGACCGCGCACAGCATGCCCATGCTTCACACCCTACGGCGCGCGGGGCGGGACCACCCGGCGGGCAGTCGCCGCCCGACTACGGCACGCAGCCGTCCACGCCCCTGAGGTGCTGCGCGGCCGGCCCTTCCGGCCCGCCCGGGACGGCGGGTCACCAGCCGACGCGGGTGGGGGTGTCGTAGCGCGGGCGTTCGGCCACCGGCGCCCGCCAGCGGGACTCGGCGAGGCTCGGCGTCCACTGGCGCAGCAGGGTCTCGGCCCCGTCGTACGCGACGCAGAGCACCGCCAGCACCCGGGCGGCGATCTCGGCGGCCTCGGTCGCGCCCGGCCCCGCCGCTCCCCGCCCCGGTGCGCCGGCCGGCGTCGACGTGGCGGCGACGACGGTCACCGCCTCGGCGCAGCGCAGCACGTCGGCCAGCGCCCGGGCCAGTGCGAGGCGGCTGCCCTCCACCCAGTCGGCGAGCGCGTCGGCGAAGCCGGCCGTCGACTCCAGCCGGCCGACCAGGCTCTCGGGCCCCTCGTCGAGGTGGCGCAGCAGGGCGGCCCGGGCCTGCCCGTACGACGACGCGGCCGAACCGGACCACAGCACCGGGTCGGTCAGCGCGGCGCAGGCCTCGTCGTAGCCCCGGACGAGGCGGCGCGCGCTGTGGCCGGCGGCGGCCAGCGGTGCCGGATGCAGGTCGAGGAAGTTGCGGACGGCCTCGCCCGGAAGCACCTGCATGCGGCGCAGCAGCGGCCACACCCGGTGGCCCTCGGGGGCACCGGCGGCGAGCAGCGTGTCGACCCGGCGGAGCAGGTCGAGGCCGGGCTCGGCGAGCCGCTCCAGCGCGTCCATCACACCTCCTCGGTGAGCCGGTGGCGCGCGGCGCGGTCGACGTCGGCGTAGTGGTCGGCGGCGGCCCGTACGGCCGCCGCGGCGGCGGCCAGTCGCTGGGCGGCCAGGTGCGCCTCCCGGGCCCGGTCGCCGGTGGCGGCGGTCCACTGGCGGTGCAGGGCCCGCCCGATCTCCCCGGGCCGGCCGGGGGCGTCGGCGCCGAACGCGACCTGGGCCGGGTCGCCCACGGTGACCGTGCGGGACACGGTGGTCATGGTCTCGCTCGCCTCGTCGAGCCGGGCGGCGAGGGCGCGCAGGCTCTCCATCTCAGGCTCCCGCCAGCGGCCGGTAGGCGGCGAAGGTCTCGTTGTGCAGCTTCTCCCGGGCCCACTGGGCGGCGTCGGCCGCCGCGGTGACCGCCGCCTGCACCGAGCCGGCCACGTCGCGCGGGTTGCGGGTGTGCAGCGGACCGAGGAACCGCACGTCGGTGATCCGCCCGCCGGCGGTCACCACCACCTCGACCAAGCCGTCGGGCGATCGGACGGTGACCTCGACGGTCGACACCGCCTGGTCGAACTCGGTCTGGAGGGACTCGATGCGGCGGTAGCGCCGCACCGCCTCCTCGATCCAGGCCTCGTCGATCTCCCCCCGCGGCATCGGCGGACTCCTCCCGGAACAAGGGAATCACTGTGCGTGCCGCCACCGTCACCACGGCACACCGGACCGTACCGCACAGCAATCGCGGCTGTCGATGCCTGTGGACAGCCGGTCCGGCCGGCGGGACCGGGCCGCGGCGCAGCGGCCGCGGCGGGTCCGCCCCGGGCCGCCCCGGGGACGGGCGACCGGCGGGCTCAGCCCTTCCAGAGCGAGAGCATCATCGCCTCGACGGCGATGCGGGGCTTGACGTTCGCCTCGATCGCCGCCCGGCACTCCAGCACCGCCTCCAGGCGGCGCAGCGCCCCCTCGGCGTCCCACTTCTGGGCGCCCGCCTCCGCCAGCGCGGCGGTGTCGGTGTGCACCGGCGCCACGGGGGCGCGCAGCGCCATGGTGAGCGCGTCGCGATAGAAGCCGGCCAGGTCGACGAGCGCCCGGTCCAGCGCGTCCCGCTGCGCCCGGGTGGCCCGGGACTTCTGCCGCTTCTCCAGGTCCTTCAGCTGCCCGGCGGCGCCCCGGATCGCGCCGGCCGCCCCCCGCCCGGTGCCCCCGGCGCCGAGCGCGGTCTCCAGCGCCGCCCGCTCGGCCGCGTCGGCCTCCGCGACGGACGCCTCGGCCTCCGCCTCGGCCGCCTCGATCAGCGCCGACGCCGCGTCGAACGCGGCCCCCACACCGGTCAGCCGGCGCGGCACCGCGAGGACGGCCTCCCGGCGCTTGCGCGCCTCGGGGTCGCGGGCCAGCCGGCGGGCCCGCCCCACGTGCCCCTGCGCCGCCGCCGCGGCCCACCGGGCCACGTCGGGCGCGACGCCGTCGCGGCGGGCCAGCACCTCGGCCACCGCCTCCGGCGCGGGCTGCCCCAGCGGTACGACCCGGCAGCGCGACCGGATGGTCACCGAGATGTCGTCCGGGTGGGTCGACGGGGCGCAGAGCAGGAAGACCGTCCGCGGCGGCGGCTCCTCGATGGCCTTGAGCAGCGCATTGCCGGCCGCCTCGGTGAGCCGGTCCGCGTCGGAGATGACCACCACCTGCCAGCGCCCGCCCGACGGGGTGCTGGCGGCGCGCAGCACCAGCGCCCGCATCTCGTTGACGCCGATGGAGAGCCCCTCCGGCACCACCATCCGGACGTCGGCGTGGGTGCCGGTCATCGTGGTGTGGCAGCCGGGGCACTCCCCGCAGCCGGTGCCGTACGCGCACTGGAGGGCGGCGGCGAAGGCCCGCGCCGCCACCGACCGGCCCGAGCCGGGCGGCCCGGTGAAGATCCAGGCGTGCGTCATCCCCGCCCCCGCGTCGACGGCGGCCGCCGGCTGCGCGTCGGCGGACTCCTCGGCGAGCGCGTCGAACCCGTCCCCGGCGCCGTCGGTCGGGGGCGTGACGGCGGCGGCGCGCAGCACGGCGGACGCCGCGGCGGCGGCGCGGCGCAGCGTGTCGACCGCCTCGTCCTGCCCGACCAGGTCGGCGAAGACGTCGGGCATCAGGTCCGGCGCTCCATCGGTACCAGCTCCGATTCGGATAACTCCGGCTGCACCGAGGTGTCCGGCCCGTGCGCCGGGCGCGGGTGCACGATGCCGCCGGGGGCGCCGAACATCTCCTCGACCCGCCGGGCCACCTGCCCGGCGATCTCCTCGACCGGGCGGGACGCGTCGAGCACCAGGTAGCGCTTCGGGTCGGCGGCGGCGAGGTCGAGGAAGGCGTAGCGGACCCGCTCGTGGAACGCGACGGACTCGGCCTCCACGTGGTCGGCCGCCTCGGCGCGCGCCGCCACCCGGGTCAGGCCGGTGTGCGGGTCGACGTCCAGCAGCACCACCAGGTCGGGCTTGAGCCCGCCGGTGGCCCAGGACGAGAGCCAGGAGACCTCGTCGACGGGGAGCGTCCGCCCGGCCCCCTGGTACGCCAGGGACGAGTCGACGTACCGGTCGCTGATCACCACCGCGCCCCGCACGAGCGCCGGCCGGACGACGGTGGCCACGTGGTGCGCCCGGTCGGCGGCGTAGAGCAGCGCCTCGGCGCGCGGCGACGGCACGTCGGAACCGGGCGCGCCGAGCAGCAGCGACCGGATCCGCTCGCCGACGGTGGTGGCACCCGGCTCGCGGGTCACCACCACGTCGCGCCCCTGCCCGCGCAGCCGCTCGGCCAGCGCGGCGAGCTGGGTGGACTTGCCGGCGCCCTCGCCGCCCTCGAAGACCACGAAGAGGCCGGCGGAGACGAACGGCTCGGCCGGCATCAGCGGGCGGCCCCGGATCGAGCCCCAGAGGTCGGCCAGGACGGGAACGCCCTTCTTGTCGTCCATCTGCCCGAACGCGCTGATCCCGGCGAAGATGCCGGCGGCGCCGGCGGCGAGCAGCAGCAGTCGGGTGGACGAGATCGAGACGCCCAGGTCGGCCAGCTCCAGCCGGCGCGAGCCGCCGACGCCGGCCAGCAGGCTGCTGAGGCCGATCGCGAGGATCAGCACCAGCCGCGTGCCGATCTGCACCACCGCGAAGACCCGGCCGCGCACCTCGTCGGCGATCTCCCCGCCGAGCAGGGTGGTGCCGGAGAGGAACGCCATCCCGGCGCCCGCGCCGACGAGGATCGCGCCCACCATCGCCATGGAGAGGTGGATGGCGAAGGCCAGGGCCATCACCGAGGCGCTGGCCAGCACGATGCTCATGCCGAACCAGCGCCGCCGGGACATGTCCTTGACGATCATCGGGCCGAGCCCGATGCCCAGCGCGAGGCCGATGAAGATGGCGCCGAAGAGCAGGTAGAAGGCGGCGTCACCGGCGCCGAGCGAGGTGGCGAAGAACTTGGCGGTGCCGATCACGATGCCGCCACCGGCGAACGCGCCGAAGATGCCGAGCACCAGGCCGCGGACCAGCGGGGTCTGGCCGATGTAGCGCCAGCCCTCCTTGAACTGGCGCAGCATGCTCTGCTCGGTGCCCTCCCGTTCGGCGGACTGCCCCTGGCTGATCTCCTTGATGCCGTACGCCACCACCAGCGCGGTGGCCAGCCGGGAGAACGCGTTGACCCAGAGCGCGAGTTGAGCGGGTTCGGCCCAGTTCGGCGTCGCTCCCCCGGTGGCCGCCCGGACGGCGGCGTCCAGGGCGGCGGCGACCGCCGCGGCGAGGATGGGGGTGAGGCCGTACGTGGTGATCAGCGTGAGCTGGTTGGCGGCCTCCAGCCGGGCGCGCGGGATCAGGTTGGGGACCGCGGCCTCCTTGGCCGGGATCCACAGCAGCGTGATCGACTCGATCAGGAAGGTGGCGATCGCCGCCCAGCCGACCACGACGGGCCCGCTCGCCCCGAGCAACGCGACCAGCGGGATCGAGGCGAAGAGCAGGAACCGCAGCACGTCGCAGATGACCATCGTCCAGCGCCGGTCGAAGCGGTCGGCGAACACGCCGGCGATCGGGCCGAGCACCAACGCCGGCAGCAGCCGGATGGCGATCACGCCGCCGAAGGCGGCGCCCTTGGCGGTGCTCCCCTCGACCTGGGAGGCGGCGAAGACACTGGTGGCGAGCAGACCGAACCAGTCGCCGAAGGAGGCGGCACCGAGCACGATCCAGAGCCGGCGGAACGGCGTGATCCGCAGCACCGAGCGAATGGCGGCGTAACCGGAGTGGTCCGCCCCGGGCTTCTCGGCGGCGCCGGGCTTGGTCGAGGACGACGACACGCCGGGCGACTCGCCGTTGAACTGGCTTTCGATGGCCGTACCTCCACGTGCCGGCCCATCGCTGGGCAGTCCCGGTGGAACACTCTAGACCCGGTGGGGACCTGCCCCGCCGCGACATTCTCCTGTTCGCCGAGCCTAGGCCGCCGCGACCACCGCCCGCAGCCCGGACAGACGCGAGGGTATTTCGCATTGACCCCCAGACAGTTAGCGTGCACACGTGGCCATCGAAAGCGACAAACTTCGTGAGCGCCTCGACCGGGCGACCGCGCACCTCGACCCGCCGTACGCCGTCGTCGACCTCACGGCCTTCGACGGCAACGCCGCCGCGCTGGCCGACCGGGCCGCCGGCAAACCCGTCCGGATCGCCAGCAAGTCGGTCCGCGCCCGGGACCTGATCGGCCGGGCGCTGGCGCGACCCGGCTGGCGGGGCGTGATGGCCTTCACGCTGCCCGAGGCGCTCTGGCTGGTCCGCGCCGGGGTGACCGACGACGCGCTGGTGGCGTACCCCACGGTCGACCGGGGGGCGCTCGCCGCGCTCGCCGCCGACCCGGCGCTCGCCGGGGCCGTCACGCTGATGATCGACGGCACCGACCAGCTCGACCTCGTCGATGCCGTGTGCCCGCCCGGCCGCCGCCCCGAGCTGCGGGTCTGCCTCGAACTGGACGCCTCCTGGCGACCGCTGCGCGGGCGGGTGCACGTCGGGGTGCGCCGCTCACCGGTGCACAGCGCCCGGGCCGCCGGCGCGCTCGCCGCCACCGTCGCGGCGCGCGCCGGCTTCCGGCTGGTCGGGCTGATGGCGTACGAGGCGCAGATCGCCGGCCTCGGCGACGCTCCGCCCGGGCGGGCGGTGCTCGGCTCCGCGATCCGGCTGGCCCAGCGCGGTTCGTACCGCGAGCTGCTGGCCCGCCGGGGCGCGGCGGTGGCCGCCGTACGCGAACACGCCGACCTGGAGTTCGTCAACGGCGGCGGCACCGGCAGCGTGGCCGCCACCAGCGCCGATCCCGCGGTCACCGAGGTCACCGCGGGATCGGGGCTGTACGGGCCGACGCTGTTCGACGCGTACCGCGCCTGGCGCCCCACCCCGGCGGCGGCCTTCGCCTGCGCGGTGGTCCGCCGCCCCGGGCCCGGCCTCGCCACCGTGCTGGGCGGCGGCTGGATCGCCTCCGGCCCGGCCGAGGGCAGCCGGCTGCCCCTGCCGTGGCTGCCGGCGGGCCTGAAGCTGATCGGCACCGAGGGGGCCGGCGAGGTGCAGACCCCGCTGGCCGGCGCGGCGGCCGGCGGGCTGCGGGTCGGCGACCGGGTCTGGTTCCGGCACGCGAAGGCCGGCGAGCTGTGCGAGCACGTCAACGAGCTGCACCTGGTCGAGGGGGACGCGGTCGTGGGCACCGTGCCGACCTACCGGGGCGAGGGCCACGCGTTCCTCTGATCCAGTCCGCCGGCCGGGTCAGCCCGGCTGGTCCACGCCCGCCGGGTCAGCCCGGCTGGTCCACGCCGGCCGGGGCGTCGACCTGGCGGTGCAGGTACTCCCGGATCAGCGCCTTCGCCTCGGCCAGCACCCGGTCGTCGCCCTCGGGCAGCCGGCGGAACGCCAACTTGATCAGCGCGTCGGCCGCCTCCACGGCGATCTCCAGGTGGAAGCGGAGGTCGGGTACGTCCAGCCCGAAGCGTTCGGCGAGCACCCGGGCCAACTGGTCCGCTATCACCCCGTTGTTGTCCCGCTGCTCGTCGAGCAGGTGCAGGTCGACCACGTCGCCGAAGTGCAGGGTACGGAATCCCGGAACGGTGCGGTGCATCGAGATGTACTCGTCGATCCCCGCGTCGACGCCGTCCCACCAGTGGGTCAGGTCGTCGGAGGCGAAACGCTCGTCGAGCCGCTGGAGGTAGGACTCCATCGTGCGCAGGGTCAACGCCTGCACGATCGCCCGCTTGTCCGGGAAGAACTGGTAGACCGACCCGATCGCCACCTCGGCACGCTCGGCGAGCAGGGTCGTGGTCAGACCCTCGTACCCCACCTCGTCGACGAGTTCGGCACAGGCGTCCAGCATCCGCTGGACCCGTGCGACACTTCGACCCTGCACCGGTACGCGGCGCAGCGGCCCGGCTGTGGCGGCTGGTGTGGACACTCGCCACCCCCCTTCGACGGATGAACATATCTGCACGTCACGGGTTCGTGACTACCGGTACAACGAGCAAACCTCGATTGCGGTATTTACCTGCGACAACGTTGCTGATATGAAGTCACTTCACATTCATGTCAAGGAGTGCGCATGGCCGGTACCGCACCGCCAACCCTGGCAGCCTGGTCCAACTGGGCCGGCAACCAACGCGCCACCGCCACCGCCATCCTGCGCCCCACCTCCCTCGACGACGTCACCGAGGCCGTCCGCGCCGCCGCGACGACCGGGGACCGGATCAGGGCGGTGGGCAGCGGCCACTCCTTCACCGGCGTCGCGGTCACCGACGGACGGCGCATGGAACTGACCGACCTGCACACCGGGGTACGCGTCGACGTCGATCGCCGACTGGTCACCGTACCGGCCGGGATCACCCTGCGCGCGCTCAACGAACTGCTCGCCGCACACGGTCTGGCCCTACCCAACCTGGGCGACATCGACGCCCAGACGATCGCCGGCGCGATCTCCACCGGCACCCACGGCACCGGCGCCGCGTACGGCTGCCTGTCGACGTTCGTCGAGGCGCTCACCCTCGTCACCGGCACCGGCGAGGTGCTGCGCTGCTCCGCCGACGAGCACCCCGACGTCTTCGCCGCCGCCCGCGTGTCGCTGGGCGCGCTCGGGGTGCTCGTCGAGGTGACCCTGCGCTGCGTGGACGCCTTCGTGCTGCGCGCCCACGAGCGGCCGGCGCCGCTGGCGGCCGTGCTCGACGAGCTGCCCTCGCTGGTCGAGCGGCACGACCACCTCGAGTTCTACTGGTTCCCGTACACCGACCGCGTGCAGGTCAAGGCCAACGACCGGGTGGCCGCCGACGACCGGCCGCTGCCCCCGTGGCGCGGCTGGCTGGACGACGAGTTCCTCTCCAACACCCTCTTCGCCGCGGCCTGCCGGCTCGGCCGCGCCGTGCCGGCGCTCGCCCCCGGCATCAGCGCCGTCTCCGCCCGCGCGCTCACCGAGCGCCGCTACACCGGCCGCTCCGACCGGGTCTTCTGCACGCCGCGCCGGGTCCGCTTCGTGGAGATGGAGTACGCGCTGCCGCGCGACGCCCTGCGCGAGGCGCTCGACGCGCTGCGCCGGATCGTCGACGGGCTGCCGTTCAAGGTGCTCTTCCCGGTCGAGGTGCGCTTCACCGCCGCCGACGACATCTGGCTCTCCCACGGCTACGGGCGCGAGTCGGCGTACGTGGCCGTCCACCAGTACGTCGGCATGCCGTACGAGCCGTACTTCCGGGCCTTCGAGCAGGTCGCTGCGGGCCTCGGCGGGCGGCCACACTGGGGCAAGCTGCACTGGCGCGACGCGGAGTCACTCGCGGCGGCCTATCCCCGCTGGGCGGACTTCCAGGCCCTGCGCGCCCGCCTGGACCCGCACCACCTCTTCACCAACCCCCACCTGACCCGAACCCTGGGCTGACCCCCCTCGGCGCTGCGGCGCGAGGGCGCTCGCCACGATCTTGGCAAGAAACGGCCCTCAGAGGCGGACTCAACCGGTGGTTGCAACACCCTTCCGGGATCTTCGTTGGGGTGGTCGTGGCATCAAGGTTGAGTTCGCTGGAGCGGGAGCAGATCGGGTTGGGTCGGGCTGAGGGTGAGTCGATGCGGTCGATCGCGCGGAGGTTGGGTCGG